>CANJEC010000035.1 GCA_947473395.1 Actinomycetota bacterium
CGAGCCATCCACATGAGTGGCCCCGACTGATCCTCTCCGACGCGAGCCAACACCGTGTGCGGGATCAGCAACATGGTCAGGCCGAAGGCCACCCGGCCGAGGGCAATGGAGCGAGCAATGGTTCGATCATTCATCGGCTCAGTCTGCCGCATCGACGCCCAGTTCGCACGAGGGCAACGAATCACAGCTAGCGAGCTGTTAGTCCGTGAGGCTGAAAATATGTGCCACTCGCTCCGCTGGATCGAATCGCACATAGTTCCCTGCTGTCCCCCACTGCCAGCTCTCATCGGTGAGCTCATCGTGCACCGTCAGGGTGGACTTGCCCCCCAAGCCAAGTGCGTCCAGATCGAGATAAACCGTGGCCTCACAGATTTCATCTGGTGTCAGATTGACTACCACCAAGAGGGTGTCGTTCACCGGTCCGGACTCGGTCTGCACGGTGCAGTGATGCGTAAATGCAATCACCTGATCATGATCAACGTAATGAAACCGCAGAGAGTTCATGCGCCAGGTGGCGCGGTGATCACGTCGAATGCGATTGAGGTCGCTCAGGAGTGGCCATAACGAATCGGGGCTTGCATGATCGCGGTTCTTGATCTCGTATTTCTCGGAGTATTCGTACTCCTCCTTGTCGGCCATTGCCGTGTTCTCGCACAGTTCGTAGCCTGAATAGATCCCCCAGCTCGGGGCCATCATCGCAGCGAGAATTGCCCGAGATGCAAACGCCTGTTGCGAACCGCCTCTCAACGGATCAGTCAAGATATCGGGGGTGCTTGGCCATAGATTCGGCCTGAACCACGCAGCAGTTGCTGCGTGCGCAAGCTCTTCGCCATAGGCGGTGAGTTCGTCTTTGTTCTGTCGCCAGGTGAAGTAGGTATACGACTGGCTAAATCCAATCTCGGCCAAGCTGTGCATCATGGCGGGATCAGTAAAGGCCTCCGAGAGCATCACGACCCGAGGGTGTGTCGCCTGCACCTGACGAATGATCCAAGCCCAAAAGGCCAGCGGTTTGGTGTGTGGATTATCGACTCTGAAGACCTCAACACCGCACTGAATCCAGAATTTCAAAATCTCTAGGCAGGCCTGCCAGAGCGCAATCCGGTCTTCTTCTTGCGCGGGCCAGAAGTTGATCGGAAAGATGTCCTGATACTTCTTCGGAGGGTTCTCGGCATATCGAATCGAGCCATCGGCACGATGCAGAAACCATTCTGGGTGCTCGGCAACCCAAGGGTGATCAGGGCTGCACTGCAGCGCATAGTCAAGGGCTACCTCTAGGCCAAGTTCACGGGCTCGTGCAACAAAGCCCCTCAGGTCGCTCAGGGTTCCAAGCTCTGGGTTCACAGCCGTGTGTCCCCCCTCGGCCGAGCCAATCGCCCACGGGCTGCCAACGTCTTTGGGGCCTGCGTTAAGAGAGTTGTTTCTGCCCTTGCGATGCGACACACCAATTGGATGAATCGGCGGCAGGTACACGACATCAAATCCGGCCTGTGCAATCTGCTCGAGTCGGGTCCAGGAGTTCGCCCCGACTCCAAGCCCACCCTCTGAGCGCGGAAAGAACTCGTACCAAGCTCCTCGGAGGGCAAGTTCAGGATCAACGCGCAGCAGGAAGGTCGGCGAAGTGGTGATCTCGCTGGGTACACCGGCCACTGCTTGGGCCACGGCGTCGTCGGTTGCGGCTGCGAGTCGGACTCGATCAGAACAACTCGAACTGCGAAGTTGCTCGATGGCGTCAAGAACCCGACGCGAGGAACCCGCTGGCACGAGTTGCTGCAAAGATTCCAGAATTTGTGCCCCCTGCTCAAACTCCAGCTGCAGTGGTTCACCAGCCTGAGCGAAGAGCTGCAGGTCGCGTCGCCATGTCTCAAAGCGGTCTGCCCAAGCCTGAATCTGAAACTCGTAGAGTCCTTCTGCCTCAAAGCCAAGCTGGCCTGTGGCTTGGCCAGAAGCTGCCACCACAAGTGGGATCGTCTGCCACCTTGGTCTTGTTTTGGTCTGCGAATCGGCCCGCCGCCAGCGCAGTCTTCCAGCCAACAACCCGTGTCCGTCTGCAACCAGCGTGGCCCCAAACTTGGTTTCATCTCCTAGGACGGCTTTCGCCGGAGACGAAGACGGGGTCACCGGGTACAGATCCCGAATCAAGATGCGACTAGGGCTGTGCAACAGATCACTCTGTCGGGAATTCTGTGGGGATGATGGAGGTGTCATCCGCGGCGCAGCCCAATCCTGAACTTGCCCGAAACAAACGGGAGATCGTCCGTTGAGATCCATATGCCGCTCACTGATGCAACTCGTAGGCCAATCACAGATGCCGTTCCTAACACGGTGAAGGTGCGGTTGATCCCCTTGCTCGGGTCGATCAGAGTCATCTGCCCAGTCACGAACTGACTTCCTTGTGCAACTTGCAGATTCAGACTCAACTCCTGATCTCCGTTGATGAGGTCAAGATTCAGATTCGAGGTCGAACCGTCTACCTCGACGAGTTCACCTTCACTTTCAGCGTCGACAGGAAAGGTCCCTACGTACTCAATTGGCCCAGCTAGGACAACAGTGAGTCGCAGATCTCCAAG
Organism: Actinomycetota bacterium; assembly: GCA_947473395.1. Lineage (GTDB taxonomy): Bacteria > Actinomycetota > Acidimicrobiia > Acidimicrobiales > Microtrichaceae > IMCC26207. The sequence goes on from CANJEC010000035.1 coordinate 2,568, forward strand.
GAGCGGCCGCGTCACGGTTGCAACGGTGGTGGCAATTGTTCCCGGCACGACAACCAACCGATCAGGATCAAGAAACGTCACGGGTCCACCGCAAGCAACTGGCCCGTCAGTTGACCGGCAGTCTGCGAAAGCAATAAAGCGGCCGTCGGCTGTCCAACTCAATTCACCCGAGCGATAACTCGCCTTGCCGGGCTGAGCAGGAGGCGTAATTTCGACTGGAGTTCCTCCCCGAGCGGAGATCAGCATGAGTTTGGTGCAGTTCGGTCCAGCGCCATACACAATCCGAGTGCTGTCGGGAGACACCGAAGGAGCACAGATCTGGTCAGCCGAAACCAGAGTCGTACGACTGAGTGAATCAGTGGCTATACGGATCATTTCCTGTCCGCTTTTATCTGGGCCCACCGCAATGATGAAGCTGCCGTCGGAGGAAAATGTGGGTGCATCGGCAGAGAGAAAGGTGGGAGTTAGTGCGTCGGAGCCCGAAGTGGCAGCAGCGAGGGTGTAGGGGTTATCGGTCCCAGGGATCACTGACTCAAGCAGCATCAGGTCATCGGACCTTGAGCTAGCAAGACCCACCATCGAACGTGTGGAGGGGTCACCGATTCGCATGACGGCGGCTCCGGTTCGGTCTACGACTTTGACCACATTGCCGAGAACCCCCTCGGGCAATGGCACTCGGTAGACACCTTGGCTGGCAGAGAGCGGCTTGGGAGTAGTTGCTCTTGGCGCAGCCATATCGGCAGTCCCGACGGCAATGTACGAAATCTGCGTACCCGTCGGATCCCAGGCCAACAGATTGTGTGCACCGATGCCTGCAAGCACTGCGTCTGCGGCAAGGACCACCGCAGCGCCACCGGCTGAGGGCACCACCACGAGCGCACCGTCAGTTCGTAGGTAAGCAATCAGGTCGCCTGTTGGGGCCAGAGCGATCGCTCCCAGACCAGTGGGGCCTCGGGCCGCATCGGTTGCAACTTCAATCGGCGGCTCGGCCCCCGTGCCGCTGAGTACAAGCCCCGTAGAGGTGACATAGGCAACCCTGTCGGTTGGCAAGGGGCCCTCGTTGACATCTGTGGTGGTTGTTACGGCGGCCACCGTGGTCGTTGGGACAAGAGAAGTCGTCGTAGCGCTGGGACTCGAACCAAACGGCGACCCAATCACCATGAAGAGCAGTGCCCCCACGGCTAGCACTGCAGCAAGGCCGCCCAGAGTCCAGCCCAGGCTCGTCACACCGTTCCTCTCGGCTTGCTCCGTCAACTTGACCTACCCGTGCACTCACACATCGAGATACACAGTACCGGTGGATTCTGCCCAAACCTCTGACACAGTGCGCTCCCCGGATAGCGCACTCAGCTGCAGACAACTGCGCTAGCCGTTGCGCAGAGTTAGATCACATGCAGCGAGCCTTTCGTGAACAGACTGTGAACGCTCACCAAGACAGAGGCTGAAATACCCCAACTCGGAGATACCCTCAAACTCAATGAAGGCACTCAAAAGTTTCACCGTTCGCCCACACCTCCCCGCACCGCTCGCAGCGCTTGATCGCCTTTCGAGCAATCTCCGCTGGTCCTGGGATCGCCCCACCCGAGAGTTATTCATCATGATTGACTCCTTGGCATGGGACGAAGGCGGCCATGACCCTCGGCGCGTGTTGGCGGAAGCTTCCACGGAGCGACTCTTGGAACTCAGCACTGACCCAGTGTTCCTCGAGCGCCTTGCCGCCGCCGATGCAGCTCTCAGCGCATACCTTGATCTGCCTCGCTGGTATCAGCAGGTTGCCGTCCAAAACTCGGGACTCGCCCCGACTGCACCTACCGAATTCGGCGCCAACGCGAATGGCGCTATTGCCTATTTCTCTCCGGAGTTCGGCATTTCTGAAGCCGTTCCGCAGTATTCCGGTGGCCTTGGGATCCTTGCTGGAGATCATCTCAAAGCAGCCTCAGATCTAGGAGTCCCACTCGTCGCAATCGGACTGTTTTACCGGCACGGCTATTTTCGACAGTCGCTCAGCGTGGACGGGTGGCAACAGGAGCGATTCCCTGACCTAGACCCACATGCAATGGCCCTCGAACTCTGCGATGGCGTGCGCATCACGCTGGACCTAGCTGGGGAAACGCTGACTGCGCAGGTCTGGAAAGCCACGGTGGGCAGAACCCCGCTGTACTTGCTCGACGCAGATATTCCTGAGAATCCTGAGTCCTTACAGCTCGTGACGGATCGACTGTACGGAGGCGATGTTGAGCATCGTCTGCGTCAAGAGATCCTGCTCGGCGTAGGTGGGATTCGGGCGCTTCGGGCCTTGGGCATTGATGCCGAGGTGTTTCACACGAACGAAGGCCACGCCGGGTTCTTAGGCCTAGAACGGATTCGCGAACACATGAGTAGCGACGGGCTGAGCTTTGATCAGGCTCTGGCCGCTGTTCGCGCTGGCGCTGTGTTCACCACTCATACTCCCGTGCCCGCTGGCATCGACCGGTTCCCTCGTGAGCTGATGGAGAAATACTTTGGCAGTTGGGCCGCTGCGTGCGGAATCTCCATTGATCAACTCATGAAGCTTGGCCATCGACCTGAGGAGGCAACCGAGGAGCCATTCAACATGGCTGTCATGGGAATGCGCCTAGCTGAGCGGCGAAATGGAGTGTCTGCCCTGCACGGCGAGGTGAGCCGAGAGATGTTCGCCGAACTCTGGCCGGGAGTTCCTGAAGAGGAGACCCCAGTGGGCTCCATCACCAACGGCGTGCACGGTGCCACCTGGGTATCGGCCGAAATTGCCGAGGTGCTGTCCGACTCAGTCGGTGAGAACTGGCAATGGGCCGAGGCAGACGCATGGCAGTCCATTCTCACTGTCGATGATCAGGTGCTTCAAGACGCACGGGATGCATCAAAGGTCCGCATGGTGGACCATGTTCGCGACCGTCTGAGGAGCCACGGATTAGCCCAAGGGCGCTCTTCCTCAGAGTTGGAATGGGTCAATGCAGCGCTGAGTCCAACTGCACTCACGATCTGCTTTGCGCGACGCATGGCAACCTACAAGCGAGCGGCGCTGTTGCTGAGTCAGCCCGAACGACTCATGCGCTTGCTACTGAACGAAGAGCGACCGATTCAGTTCATTTTTGCGGGCAAGGCACATCCGGCCGATGAGTTAGGCAAGGAACTCATCCGCCAGATAGTCGCCTTCTCGGCTGATCCGCAGATTCGCGATCGATTTATGTTTGTCGAGGACTACGACATGGCATTGGCACGGTCGCTCGTGCAAGGAGCTGATGTCTGGCTCAACACTCCTGTGCGCCCCATGGAAGCCTCGGGCACAAGCGGCATGAAGGCCGTTCTCAACGGAGCCCTGCATTGCTCGGTGTTGGATGGCTGGTGGGCCGAATGCTTTAGTTCAGGAAATGATGAGGATTCCGCCCCCGGGCAATCCTTTGGCCCGAACGGTTGGGCGATCTCATCGGCTGAATCCATACCTGACGAGGCTCGTCGAATCGAACTTGAGGCAAACAGTCTGTTTGAGCTGCTTGAGACACAGATCATTCCGCTGTACTACGACCAAGCCGATCCGCAGAAGTCGTTTTCCGAGGCTTGGCTGACGCGGGTGAAAGAAAACTTCCGCACGTTGGGCCCCTTTGTGGGTGCGCATCGCATGGTCAAGGACTATGTCGAAGGCCTGTACATCCCCGCAGCCGCTAGGGCCGTGCAACTCTCGAGCGATGACTTTGCCGGGGCTCGCACCCTGGCAGCGTTCCATTCGCGACTGGAATCCGAGTGGCATCAGGTTCACGTTGACCGCATTGAAATCAATGAGGATGTTGCGGAGCTTGGGGCACAACGTCAAGTGACTGCCAGTGTTGCACTAGGCGGGCTTGACCCCAGCGAAGTTGACGTTCAGTTACTCGTTGGCCACGTTGGCCAGTCCGGCGAACTCGAGAACACCCAGACTGTTCTGTTGCAGGTGCACGGCGCCGAGGATGAGCAGCATCTTCGCTACACGGGCACAGCCGTGCTGAGTACTGCTGGTCGGATGGGAGTCACGGCTCGTGTCGTGCCTCGTCATGATCTGCTCGAGGTGCCGATCGAGTTCGGGCTCGTTGCCTGGGCTGGCTAAGCGAAGTTCGCGTGCCCGGGTCCGTCGCTCAGAAACGACTGAACTCCGACTGCAGCATCGGGAGTTTCAAACGACTGCACAAACAGTTCCTGCTCAAGCAGTAGTCCGTTCGCTAACGGACCTTCGAGGCCTTGGTCAATTGCAGACTTAGCTAAACGAAGCGCGTGCTGTGGTCCAGCAGCAAGGCTCTGGGCCCAGACTGTGGCCTCGGGAAGAACTTGGTCGGGTTCTACGATTCGGTTGACCAAACCAATGCGCAGGGCCTCATCAGCGAGAATCATGCGACCAGAAAAAATCAGCTCCTTCGCAACCGATGACCCCACCAGCCGGCTCAGGCGTTGCGTCCCACCGCCGCCGGGGATGATGCCGAGCAGAATTTCGGGCTGACCAAAACGGGCCGATGTTCCAGCAAGACGAAAATCGCATGCCAGCGCAAGCTCGCAGCCGCCGCCGAGAGCCACTCCGGACACGGCTGCAATACTCGGGCATGGCAATGCAGCAACGGCGTTCAGCGCACCCAGAAAAGCCTCGCCGATCTGCGTAATCCGTTCCCGTGAGGACAGCCCAAACTCGCCCTCACTCGGTCCTTGTGCAAATTGGGTGATGTCAGCGCCTGCCGCAAAGGCCCGCCCATTACCCGTGATGACCACCGCTCGGACACTGGCATCGGAAGACAACGCCGTTGCAGCCTGTTGCAACTCAGTGAGGAGTTCCACGCTGAGGGCGTTGACCTTGCCGTTGTTCAGCGTGATGATGGCCACTCCGTCTGCCTGCACCTCGGTCAGAATCAATTCTGGGCTTGGTTCTTGGTTTATCTCATTCGACATCTCGGCGAGGATACTTCCATCGCCAGCGGTTGCCCTTGTGTCGTGTCAGTCGACCATTCAAGGAGTCCGCGACCATCTGGGCATCGGGGCGCTCCGTGGGGAGCTCCGAGAGTGCCCCCAGCATCCAATCGCGTTGTGTGGCGGCCATCTCTGAGTCCTTCGGGCGCAACTCGGCGAAGCTAGCGCCGGGTGGCTGCGAGAACTCCCAATGCCACAGGGTTGCCGCAAGAGCAAAGACATCCGAGGACTGATCAGGGGGAGCACCACGAAACCGTTCGGGTGCCGCGTAGGCGGGAGTGAATCCCACCAGTCCGAGGGCGCCTTCCCCTCCGCCGAGTAGCGCACCCATTCCGAAGTCAGCCAACAGCGGCTGGCCTGATTCGCCAAAGAGAATGTTGGCAGGCGAGATATCGCCGTGAATGACCCCTGCGGTATGCGCTTGGGCCAAGGTCAAAAACAGACTCGCAGCTAGGGTCTGGGTTCTGGGCCCTGACGCAGCGAGTGGGCGTACAGATTCCTCGGCCAGAGCTTGAATGCAATCCTGCAGGGATCCGCCGGGCGCAAAATCTAGCAACAGCCAGGCTGTCCCATCGGCAGCAACGCCGACTTGATGCAGAGAGATTGCGCCCTCAATCTGGCTCAACCTTGAGAGCGCTCTTGCTTCACGCTGCAACCGCTCAGCGGCCAGCGCACCCCCATCCGGTAGAGGTAGCAGCTTGATTGCAAAGTCGCGTCCCGAGTGAGTGTCCCGCGCTCTCCAGACAGTGCAGGAACTACCAGATCCAAGTGGCTCAATCAGGCGAATCCGCGTGGGTAGACCAATCAACTGCGGCCGGTCAGCGTTCATGCTGAGCTCTTCTGCCAATCAGTGGACTTTGAATTCTCATCTGTTCTTAGTTCCCCACTCACGGCTACTCTGAGAAGATGTCGACACAGGCACTGAGAGCTGCCCCAGTAGCAACCACCACCAAGACAAACGCAGTCTCAGCCAAAAAATCGGCAGAGGAGCTTCATCTCACTGCTTCGCAGCGACTTCGATCGCAGAACCTCCGTTATACCCCTTCTCGGCGGGCCCTGGTAGAGATTTTGGCATGTTCAGACCGCCCACTCACGATTCCCGAAATTCTTGAGCATGACTCTTCTTTGGCCCAAAGCAGCGCATACCGCAACCTGACGGAGCTGATAGAGGCAGGGGTCGTACACCGACTGATCGCCGGCGATGAGTACAGCCACTTTGAACTCGCCGAGGACCTGACCTCACATCACCATCATCTGGTCTGCACACAATGTGGCCGTGTGGCTGACATTACGCTGAGCGACCAAGTCGAAAGATCAATTGATCGGGCCCTCGAAGCTGCGGCAGCCTCAGTTGGATTCCTAGCTGAGCATCACCGACTCGATGTGCTTGGTCGCTGCGCAACCTGCACCTCGGACTGAAGCTTTACAGGGTGACGGCTGTTCCAAGCTCGGCGTCCTCACCCGGCTGAACCACTGCAGTCACGCCAGGCACGCGGTCAATCATGATCCGCTCAATTCCTGCCTTCATCGTGACGGTGGATGCAGGGCAACTCACACAGGCTCCAGAAAGCTCAACAATCACAATGCCTGATTCTTGGTCGACATCGATCAAGGTGATGTCTCCGCCATCGGCCTGAATGGCTGGCCGGATGATCTCGATGACTACTTCAACTTCAGCCTGCACAATGCCTACTTCACTCGGGGGACCATGGATTTGTGCACACGGACACGTTCCACGCTGTAGATGATGGTTCTTCGGTGCCCCTATAACAACCCCGCGCACTAGGTTTGTGTTCCAGATGCTTGATTCCGTGCTCCTGGCTCACCAAGGTGGCTGGGACGAAATCCTGATGGTGCTCGTTCCAGTAGGCGTGTTTGCCGCGCTGCTTTTTCTGGCAAACCAGCGTGCCGCCAAACTCGGTAAACAGACCGAACCTGAAGATGAAGCAGCGCCGGTGCTGCCACCAAAGAACCCCCGCGGCGGACCCCGCTGAACCAGAACAGCTAGTCCAGACGCTCAATCTGTACACCGATCGCACTCAGCCGATCGGTCAAACCCTCGTAGCCGCGATCCAGATGATGTGCGTCGGCAATGATCGTCTCGCCGTCGGCACCAAGAGCGGCAACCACGAGCGCCGCACCGGCACGAATATCTAACGCCCGAACTGGGGCACCAGAGAGTCGTTCCACACCATCGATGACGAGGTGGTGCCCATCAACGCGCACCTGCGCTCCCATTCGAGCCAACTCCCCCACATATCGAAACCTTCCCGAAAAAACATTCTCGGTGGCATAGCTAGTCCCCGTATTGAAGCACTGCAAAGCCACCAACAAGGGGAGGTAATCGGTAGCTAAACCGGGGTACGGCAAGGTGGCCACGTTGGTTGGCCGGGGACGACCACTGGCCATCGCCCACAGGCCATCAGGCTCAGGAGAAATCCGGATGCCCATTGCCCCAAGCTTTTCGATGAGTAAGTCCAAGTGATCGGGTCGAACATGTTGCAGAGTTAGTTCACCACCTGCGACGCCAAGGACACTCAGAAAAGTGGCGACCTCAATGCGATCAGGAATCACGGTGTGTTCAACCGCTCGCAAATCACTGACGCCGTCAATGGTCACCACCGAGCTGCCCGCACCAAGGATCTGCCCGCCCATGCGATTAAGAAAGGCCCCTAGGTCCGCAATCTCGGGCTCGCGGGCAGCATTACGCACCGTGGTACGACCCTCGGCGAGTACTGCTGCCATCAGCAGGTTCTCAGTTGCGCCAACACTCGGGTAGTCGAGCACCACTTCAGTACCGACTAGCCGTTCAGCCCGTGCGTGAATCATCCCGTGGCTCAGAGTGAACTCGGCCCCAAGCGCTTCTAGGCCCTGAAGATGCATATCAATCGGGCGAGCGCCAAAGTCATCTCCGCCAGGCATAGCAACGCGAGCCTCGCCCATTGCTGCGAGCAGCGGGCCTAACACGGCGCTCGACGCACGCATGCGTTCAACAAGTTCATAGGGGGCTTCGGGAATGACCTGCGAGCCGCGAATAATCTCGAGTGCGCCATCCTCTCGGCGGCGCGTCTGCATCCCCATTGCTTCTAGCAACGCGCACATGTACTCCACGTCAGAGATCGCTGGAACATTGCGCAACACATAGCGGCCCTCGGCAAGCACACAAGCAGCCATCAGCTTGAGGGCGGAGTTCTTGGCACCGCTGATGGTGACCTCACCAGAAAGCGGGGCGGATGGCCGAACAATGAGTCGAGACACGTCTTCAGTATTGCCTGATTCTGATCACTAAGATCTGATCTGCGCCAAGATCGCTCGGCTGCTGACCATGGGGACCGTATGGCGAGGATCAACAATCTCTTTGAATGCGCAGAGTCCGAACTGCGAGATCGATTGGAACCTCGCGATGATGTGCTGCTGTTGGAGTCAGCACCCGAAGATGCGGCCGATCTGACCAAGTCGGGCTCCATCACCCTGACTGCTGAGTCCGGACCGTTTGTGACCTGTCAGCGAACAGTGCGCTGGCAACCGTGCACAACAGACTCTTGTGAGGACTCAGCCGCCGTGCCGCAACAGCGCTTTGAGTTGCAGCAAACAATCGACTACCAACTCGCTGTTCCCTACTGGCGCTGGCTCTACTCAATTCCTGTTCGCAGGGCACTCCCGGATGGTCTTGCTCAAGGCCGCCGTCCGTGGTGGGCAACCCCTGATCGGCTCTCGGGCCGCCAAGCGACTCTGGTCGCCTCAGTCACCTTGCTCAACATGGTTGGCGGGATGCTCTATGGACTTCTGTCTCAGGTTCTGACCTTCGTTGCAGAAGACCTTGGAGACGGGTCACGTTCGCAGCAGACCACCCTGCTAGCGGTGGTGCGGATCGGGGTTGTTGTCACCCTGGTAGTCATGGTGTTCGCTGATCGAATCGGCAGGCGCAAAGTAGCTCTTGGCTCTTTTCTTGTTGCTGCAGCGCTCACGCTCATCACTGCTCTCGCCCCAAGCTTGTGGGCAGTGGGCGCGCTGCAGTTCTTCTCTCGGAACTTGGCTATTGCCGGTTTACTCTGCGCAGATACCATCGCTGTGGAAGAGATGCCACCCGGATCGCGGGCCATGGTTGCTGGACTCGGCACGTTGGCCTACGGCTTGGGTGCAGGAATCATCGTCATGACCCTGCCGCTAGCAGACCTTGGCAATTGGGGATGGCGCCTGACCTTTGTGGTTGCCGGAATGTCGCTTCCACTCATCTGGAATGTCCGCAAGCACCTGCCCGAAAGTCGGCGCTTTCAGAAACTCGCTCAGGACCGCGAGTCGGTGGCTCTTGCCGCTCTCGGCACAGAAATCGCCGCTGAACCACTCGCCCCACTCATGGCAGCCTCGGGGCCACAACCTGATCCCGCTACTGGCCCGGCAGCTAGCTCTGGTTTGCGACGCATCCATGTCTGGCGCTTTGTGCTGATCGCGGGCATCTTCTTCCTACTCAACGTTTTTCTTGCCCCAGCCTCGCAACTCCAGAATGACTACCTTCGAACCGAAGTCGGGTTCAGCGCTCTGATGATCACGCTGTTCGTCATTGCAACCTCAACCCCCGGGGCAATTGGAGTTCTGCTCGGCGGTCGCTTCGCCGACAAGCACGGCAGAAAGACAACGATCGTCCCTGGGCTGCTTGCGATTGGAATCTTCAACGCAGTTTTCTTCTCGGTGGTAGGCGTACCGATGTGGTTTGCCTCGCTACTCGGCTCAATCATCGGCGGTATGGCAGCCCCAGCCTTGGCAGTTATCTCGCCTGAACTTTTCCCAACCTCACACCGAGGAACAGTCCGCGGCGCAGTGGCTGCAGTTGCTGTTGCAGGGTCGGTAATTGGGCTGTTGTTTGCCGGGAACTTGATTGATGCCCAGGGCTACGGGTTCACCTTTACCTTGTTAGCCATCGCTCCGATTGCTGCTGCGTTTGTGGCTCTGGCACTGCCAGAAACGCGGGGGAAGGAACTTGAAGAAATCAACCCGTCGGCAGCTGACTCCTAACCGGAGCAGGGCCAGAGCTAGCCCAGCAGAGCGAGAGCTAGCCCAGCAGAATCCGACGTGCTTCAGTCAACTCAGTGATTCTCGCCGCTGCAGAGTCGTCCGCTGCCCCATGGTCGGGGTGCGCTGCTCGCAGACGAGTCCGAAAAGCACGTTGCACATCTTTTCTAGAGGGTGAGGCGGCCTCGGGGTCACGCAGGTCGAGCATCGCAAGTGCCCAGGAGATGGGATCTCCCACGGAACTGATTGCAACTACACCGCTTCGGCCCGAGAGATACGCCAGCAGCGCCGACTCGCTTCCCCCCTGCCACATCAGGCCCTTATGAACCGTAGA
>CANJEC010000036.1 GCA_947473395.1 Actinomycetota bacterium
ATTCAACGTGTGGGAATTCTTGGTTCAGGCATTATGGGTTCGGGCATCGCCGAGGTTGCGGCGAAGGCCGGATTTGAAGTTGTGCTGCGCTCTCGGCAGCAAGCCTCAGCAGATTCGATGGTGGCCTCACTTGAGAAGTCTCTTGCCAAGCAGGTTGAGCGGGGCAAGCTCGAACAGGCTGATGCCGATGCTGTTCGCGCACGCGTGACTGCAACGGATCACCTGGGCGCCCTCGTTGATTGCGACCTTGTGATCGAGTCAGTAGTTGAGGATCTGCAGATTAAGCAGGCACTGTTTGAAGAGCTCGACAGCATCGTCAAGCCCGAGGCCATTTTGGCGACCAACACCTCGACCTTGCCAGTGATTGAGATGGCAATGGCTACGCACCGGCCTGACAAGGTGCTTGGTGTTCACTTCTTCAATCCGGCACCAGCGATGTCGCTCGTTGAAATCATCGCTCCACTCACTGCATCAGCAGAGACGGTGGCCGAGGCCAAGGCATTCGCTGAAGCCTGCGGTAAAAATGCCGTCGAGGTGACAGACCGTGCAGGGTTCATCGTCAACGCTCTGCTGTTCCCATACCTCAATAACGCAGTACGCATGTTGGAAGCTGGAACAGCCTCTGCAGAAGACATCGATACAGCCATGAAGGGCGGCTGTAACTTCCCGATGGGTCCGCTTGCGCTACTTGACCTTGTCGGCCTTGACACCTCTGTGTCCATCCTTGACGCCCTCTACACCGAGTTCCGTGACCCGAACTATGCAGCAGTTCCCGTGCTTCGGCGCATGGTGTCCGCAGGGCAACTTGGACGCAAATCAGGCCAAGGCTTCTACGACTACGCCAAGAAGGCTTAGCCTCTTGAGTTGTGCCCACTGAACCACCGGATACTCCTTGGGTGTTCCCGCCTGTGAGGGATGCTGACCAAGACGGCCGTGTGGCAGTTGGTGGCGACTTGAAGCCGGGGACTTTGTTGGCTGCCTACCGACATGGCCTCTTTCCAATGCCGTTGGGAAGAAGGTCTCGGATTGGTTGGTGGTCGCCAGACCCTCGTGGCGTGCTCCTCCTTGACGGACTGCATATCAGCCGTTCACTCGCCCGTTCCATGCGCAGCTTCGAGATCCGGATCAACACCTCGTTCGAGTCAGTGATGCTGGCCTGCGGCGATCCAGCTCGTCCTCACGGTTGGATCAACAGCGATATTTTGACTGCGTATCAGCGTCTGCACCGACTTGGCTGGGCCCATAGCGTAGAGACCTGGTACGAGGATGAGCTTGTCGGGGGGCTCTACGGGGTCTGTATTGGCGGACTATTCGCCGGAGAGTCGATGTTTCATCATCGCACCGACGCTTCAAAGGCGGCACTCGTGGGACTAGTCAAGCAGATGACTCTGGCTGGGAATAGGCCAGAAAATGGGCTGATCGATGTGCAGTGGGCAACTCCGCATCTGGCCTCGCTCGGCATCATTGAGATCCCCCGCGAGGAATACCTTGAGCGAAGCGCTCTTGCCCGCCTAGCTCAGATTCCCGATGCCTTTAGCTTTGGCGGCTAGCACTGCCTTCATCTTTCCTGAACGCGCCCGCCAGATCAGGAAGGTGACGACACCCAAAAGAACCTGAGGAATCCAACTCGCTGCACGCCACAAGAGCGTTGCTGCGAGCGCATCAGTGTTGCTGACACCAAAGGCCACCAGCAGACCCGTCAGAGCGGCATCTACCGTTCCGAGACCACCTGGAGTCACGGGGATAAATGCTGCTAGGCGGGCCAGCGCAAACGCAGCAAAGGCAGCGGCTACCGCAATCTCGGTGGATTCCCCTGTCTGAACAATCCGCAGCGAAACCAGCAGCACTCCAAATTGAGCGAACTGCTGCAAAAAGTTCGTGGCCGTGAGAAGCGCCCAACGTGCTGAGACCACCTCGACTGTTGAATCGCGAAATGCCACCAGCTGATCGGTGATGCTTGCCGGAGCCGATTTATGAAAGCGGGTCATGACCTTGGCAATCCAGATATCTGCGCGGCTACCAAGCTTTCTGGCGTTCTCCTCGCTGTGCAAGATCGCAACAAAAAATCCCACCATCGCAGCAATAGCCACGAGTCCCGCTAGGGCTCCAAACACCTGAGCACTCGTTGGTGTCCCGACAAAGAGCAGGGCCAACACCCCAAGTACCGGAAGCGCCAGAGTGATCATCAGATTGAACACGCTGGTAATACCGATTGCTGCAGTAGCCGAGGCCCCGCTGAAACCAGCCTGGGCCAACATTCCATACTGAACGCCAAGGCCGACTGCTCCACCAGCAGGCACTGCGTTGCTAATCGTAAATGAGGTCTGACGAATCATGAACGCTGGCCAGTACCGCAAGCCTGGGAGTGAGACCTGAAAGGGAAAGACATAGACCATGATGCTGAAGATCACGGAACTAGCGAGTACTGCTAGTTGTTGGATCGACATGTCCTTGATCAGATCCCAAGCCTCGGCATAGTTGCCAAACTTGGGCAGGATGCCTGCGAACACAATCACCAGAACAACCACCGTCACGACCCCAGCAATGACCCGATTCCGACGGTCTTTTGCATCGTGAGTGTGCGGCGGGTCTACCGGTGAGACCTCGTCGGCTGAAGCAGAACTCATATGCTTTCAGAGTACAGCGGCGCGGAGTGCATCAAGGTTCTCCAAGCGCTGCGAGCCCCGGCCGAGAGCCATATCTGGAACGATCACCTCGGTGATACCGGCTGCAGCCCACCGCTGCACCTCCTCGGCAAACCGCTCAACCGGACCCGCTATGGCTGCTCGTGGTGACACCCTTTGTACAAATTCCGCGGCCGCTCGATCGTCATCGGACACCATCACGAGCGCCTGAGTCGAGCGCAGAATCGTTTCTGGGTCGCGGCCGATTTCATCACATTTCGCGTCCAGAACCGCAGAGCGCTCAGAGATTGCATCCGCCAATCCCCACATGTTCCACTCGTCTGCCTGGCGGGCCACTAAACCCAACATTCGGTCCCCCTTGCCGCCAATTAACAAGGGCAGGTGCGGCTGCAGCGGTTTGGGCTCACAGAGAGCGTGATCCAACTGATAGTGCTTGCCCGAGAAATTGCTCTCAGACTGCTGCCAGAGTCGCCTGAGCACTTCACAGCTCTCCTCCAGCATCTCGATTCGCTCGCCTGCACTGGGGAGTTCAATGCCGTATTGCTCATGCTCGTTGTGTTGCCATCCGGCTCCAAGGCCCACAACGAGTCGCCCGTTCGTGACAATGTCAAGCGTGGCGGCCCAGTTTGCTAGGACGGCAGGATGACGAAAGGTGTTGGCAAAGACAAGCGAGCCAATCCTTAATCGCTCGGTGAGAGCACCAAGCGCTGCGAGTACGGCCGAGGATTCCAGCGTTGGCGTAATTGCAGGGCCAAACCCTGCACCGTCTCCCATAAAATGATCCCAAAAATACACACCGTGCCAACCAGTGCGTTCTGCATGCTGAGTGAGTTCCAAAATCTCAGACCAAGGCTGCTGCGCATTCGGCCAGATTGAGAGTTTCATGCAGTCAGTATGAGTCAAACAGCAGGTGTGAAGCGACGCAGGCGCAAGCTATTAGTCAGGACAAACACGCTTGACAACACCATTGCTGCCCCGGCGATCATTGGATCTAACAGGCCTGCTGCGGCTAGCGGGATGGCCGCTACGTTGTACCCGAATGCCCAAAAAAGATTGACTTTGATGGTTCGGAGCGTACGCCGAGATAGTTGCAGGGCGTCCGCTACTGCATTCAGATCGCTTCGAACCAGGGTGATATCACTCGCTGCAATTGCAACATCAGTTCCTGAACCCATTGCAATCCCAAGGTCGGCTTGCGCAAGGGCCGCTGCGTCATTCACGCCGTCCCCCACCATGGCCACGACTTTTCCTTGTTCCTGCAGTTCCTTGATCTTTTTAAACTTCTGTTCGGGTAGTACGCGAGAGATCACCTGAGTGATACCTACCTGATCAGCCACAGTCTGAGCAGCCGTTGCGTTATCTCCGGTCAACAGGACTGGTACCAGACCCAATTCTTGTAACCGTGAGATTGCCTCTGAACTGCTCGGCCTGGGCGTGTCACCAATCACCAGAACTGCTTGAACTACCCCTCCCCAAGCTGCCAGCACTGCAGTTCTGCCAAGCAATTCAGCTGCATCCTGAGCGGCAATCAACTCAGCGGTGAGTTCAATCGAGTTTTCTGCCATCAAAGCCTGAGTGCCAGCAAACACCTGCTGCCCATCAACTTGCCCCGTGACGCCTTTGCCCTGCTCGCTCCAGAACTCAGTGACCTCTAGCAGCGCCCCTGTCTTGTCGAGCGCAGCCGAAGTAATGGCTCTCCCAACGGGGTGTTCAGACGCCGCTTCTAGGGCGCCGACAAGCCGGAGAACCTGATCTGAGTCTGTGCTGTCAGCGGCCGCCACCTGCAAGAGGACCATCTTGGCCGAGGTGATTGTTCCCGTCTTATCCAAAACTATGGTGTCAATCTGACGCGTCGACTCCAAGATCTCTGGACCTTTGATCAGAATCCCAAGCTGGGCTCCCCTTCCGGTTCCGACCAATAGCGCAGTGGGCGTGGCAAGTCCGAGTGCACACGGGCAGGCAATAATCAGTACTGCAACCGCTGCGCTAAAGGCAGTCTCGGCACCTGCTCCCGTGAGCAACCAGTACGCCAAGGTGAGCACTGCTATCAGCAACACGACTGGCACAAAGACGCCTGCTACCCGATCAGCAAGACGCTGAACAGGGGCCTTGCCTGATTGTGCCTGTTCCACAAGTTTGCTGATCTGAGCAAGCGCAGTATCTGAACCCACGCTGGTAGCTTCAACAACGAGCCTGCCTCCGGCGTTGAGGGTGGCACCCGTAACGGAGTCCCCGGGGCCCACTTCAACGGGAATGGACTCGCCAGTCAGCAGCGACATATCGATTGCGGAGCGCCCCTCCACCACGATGCCGTCGGTCGAAAGCTTTTCCCCAGGGCGAACAACAAACTGTTCCCCCACCTGGAGTTCCTCGATGGGGATTCTGAGTTCTTCCCCATTGCGAAGAACAGCCACTTCCCGAGCGCCTAAGTCAGCAAGAGCTCTCAGTGCGGCACCTGAGCGCTGCTTTGCCCGAGCCTCGAAGTATCGCCCAGCCAGTAGGAACACGGTGACAGCAGTAGCGACCTCGAAATACACCTCGGGCATGCCCCCCATTCCAGTCATGCCGTCCATTCCAGTCACGCCCTCCTGATTCGCGAGCACCTCGGACAGTGACCAGAAATATGCTGACAAGGTTCCAATAGAAATGAGTGTGTCCATGGTTGCTTTGCCGTGGCGCAGGTTCATCCATGTCGCGCGGTGAAATGGGTAGGCGCCCCAGAACACCACAGGAGTAGCTAGGGCAAGGCTCCACCACTGCCAGTTGGCAACCTGCAGTGCCGGAATCATTGCCATTGCGACCACTGGGATAGTGAGCACTGAGCAAGCTATGAGTCGGTTACGAGGTGCTGTGAGTTGCTGCTGCTGCTGTTCCTGTTGCTGCTGAGCCTGAAAGGGTTCGGCGGAGTAGCCAGTCTGGATGACAGCTTGAATCAATTGTGATTCATCAAGTTCGTCCAAGCTGTAGACGGTGGCGCGTTCGGTTGCATAGTTGACCGAAGCGTCAACGCCGTCAATCTGGTTCAGGGCCTTTTCGACGTGGGCCGCACAAGATGCGCAGGTCATCCCGGTGATGTGGAGTTGAACCTCGTGTTGTTCATGACTCACTTGATCGTTCACACTGCTCATAATATACCCCCCTAGGGTATATTCGCAACCACCCTCTGACGGCGTAGAACCTGAATGCACCAGGGCAGATACAAGGACCTAGATGAAGACTCGCCGGCGCTATACAGGCCGCGGTGAGAGGACCAAGCAAAGGAAACAAAGCAAGCAACGAGAAAGTACGGGGCGGCACCCACTCCGAAGAGCTCGAGTCCCATGATGGTGCAGGCAATTGGAGCATTTGCAGCACCACCAAAAACGGCTACAAATCCCAGAGCGGCTAAGAACGGCACGGGAAGATCCAGCAGTAACGCCAAACTTGCGCCCAATGTGGCCCCCATCACAAACAGTGGAGTCACTTCCCCACCGACAAAACCAGAGCCAAGGGTGACTGCAGTGAGCAGCAGTTTGGCTGCGAACGCCCAAGTGGGCACTGGACCACCGAACAAACTCTGCTCGATCAGTCCAATCGACAGCCCGTTGTAGATACGGGTCTGCCACAACAAACTCAGTGCAATGACAACCAGCCCGCCAAAGAATGGCCGCGCGGGAAACCAACGCAGCAGCCGCGCGAATATCAACTTGATGAGGTGCACCGTGACCGAAAAAACCGTGCCAATGAGCCCAAACGCCACGGCCGCAAGAGCAACCTTCATGACAACGAGTAGCGATACATCAACTCGCCCTAGGTCAGGGGTCAAGGTATGGGTGATCCCAAGCCAAGTAACGATCGCACTCCCAGTTGCTGATGCCACCAAACAAGGAACCACTGCTTTCAGATGCTCGCCTGTTCTACGTTGAACCTCGAGGCCAAACACGGCGCCTGCTAACGGAACTCCAAACACGGCACCAAAGCCCGCAGATATTGCAGCCACGAGCAGAATTCTCCGATGGGCCGCGCTGACTCGTAGCGTTCTGGAGGCCCAGTCAGTCAGACTGCCGCTCATCTGGATAGCTGCGCCTTCTCGACCTGCGGAGCCTCCAAAGAGTTGTGTCATCACCGTTCCCACAAAGATCATCGGTGCCATCCGCCGAGGCACCCAAGCCTGCGGGTCATGGATCTCATCGATAATCAGGTTGTTTCCCTCGGCTGCGCGTCCACCGCCATAGTGGTACACAAGGCCGATGACCAGACCAGCTACTGGAAGGCCGAACAGCAGCGCCGGGTGCGAGAGCCGTGTAGAGGTTGCCCACTCAAGGGTCAGCAAGAACGCTGCCGAAGAGAGCCCAGCTAGCAGCCCCACTAGCAGGCTCAACACCACCAGAAAAACCTGCTCACCGAGACGCTTGGGCCAACTCACCTAGGCAAGCTCCACCAGTTCAAGCATGGACTCATCAAAGTGATCAAGCTGCCCCTCGGGCATCATGAGTACCCGATCAGGCTGCAGGGCCCGCACAAATTCCGGATCATGGCTCACCAAAATAATGGTGCCAGGCCACTGAGAAAACGCCTCCCCAACAGCAGTTCGAGACATCGGATCCAAGTTGTTTGTGGGCTCATCTAACAGCAGCAAGTTGTGACCGCCAACCACGAGTTGAGCAAGCGCCAGCTTGGTCTTCTCACCACCCGACAGGGTGGCTGCATCCTGAAAAGCCTTATCTCCAGAAAGCCCAAACATTCCCATGACTCCGCGCAGTTCCTGATCGCCGATCGATGCCGAGAGGCGCATGTGATCAAGCAACGATTTTCCGTCCTCAATCCCCTCGTGCTCCTGCGCGTAATAACCCATGCTGGTTCGACCGCCTATGCGGACTCTTCCAGAATCAGCGACGGCCTGATCGGCAAGAAGCTTTAACAGGGTGGTCTTGCCTGCGCCGTTGAGCCCCATGATCATCAGCCGTTCACCTCGGCCAGCATCAAAGGAGACATCCGAAAAGACCGTTACTGCTCCGAAACTTTTTGTCAGGTCTTTCGCCTCAATGACCTGTCGGTCTGACTCTGGCGGAGTGGGGAGCCGCACTGCGATCACACGACGCTTTTCTGGTCCCGTTATCTTCTCTGCCTCAATACGAGCAGCCCGAGCGTCCAGATTCTTGGCCACCTTCGCCCGTTTTGCCGTTTGCCCTCGCATTGAATTTGCTCGTTGAGAGAGCCGGGTGATCTCTTTTTCTTGGCGATCTACGAGTTTGCCAACCCGCTCCTCTTCTACTTCTCGAGCAACTAGGTACTTCGTATACGACCCGCGATATTCGACAATGGTTCCTGCAGCATCCTCGGCCTCGCGGTCAAGATGGATCACCCGAGTAATTGCGTCATCTAGCAGGCCCAGGTCATGGCTAATCACGATGAGGGCGCCACGATAGGTACGCATGTAGTTCAACAACCAGTCACGGGCATCTGCATCGAGGTGGTTGGTGGGCTCATCGAGCAGTAGCAGTTCGCTGCCGGCAAACAGGATTCGAGTGAGTTCCAACCGGCGGCGCTCACCTCCAGAAAGGGCCCCGATATGAAGGTCCAGACGATCAGGTTTCAGCCCGAGTCCGTCAGCAATTTTTCTGGCCTCAGACTCTGCTGAATAGCCGCCAAGTGATTCGAAGTGCTCATGAGCGGCCGAGAACTGCTCAATATTTTCTGTAGATGGGTCTGCCTCGAGTGCAACCGTCATCTTTTCGATGCGCTCCATGGCCTCATCAAGGCCACGGCCAGATAGCACGTGCATTAAGGATCCGGTGTCAGGCGGAGTGTGATCACTTCGGGGGTCTTGGGAGAGGTAGCCCGTTGCCGGCGCTCGGGTGACGGAGCCAGAGATTGCTTCGGTTGCTCCGCCTAAGACTCTAAATAACGTGGTCTTTCCGGCACCGTTGCGACCTACAAGGCCAACCTTGTCGCCTGCGCGAACCTCAAACGAGGTGCCGGTCACGATGGTTTTATTCTCGATCTCGACAGTTAGGTCGCGAACTATGAGCGTCATCGTGATCTCTCTTAACAAACTTGCCTGTAGAGGGAGTGTCAAGTATCGCTCACCAAGGGGCCGCTGGTCAGACTCAGCCCTCGCGAGCCATATTCGTAAACAGCGTGCAGTAGTCCAAAAACACCAGTCTCGTCGTGCCAGTAGGGCCTGAGCGGTGCTTCGACACAATCACCTCTGCGGTGTCCTTATCACCCGAATCAGCGTTGTAGACCTCATCGCGATACAGGAACATCACAACATCTGCATCCTGTTCGATCGAGTTGTGCACAATCACTCCGTTGGCAACAAAGTTATGCGTCCCAAGCACGGTTGCGTCATACACCTGACGCTCTCCTACTGAGGTGACCTCAACCACCTCATCCCAAAACACCTCTGACTCTGCGAGCGCTGCGAGCGCTTTGGAATCCGTTGCTTGCGCAATTCGTTCAAGCCGTGCCCGACTTGAGCACCGCGGGCGTGATTCGGTTCCCAATAGGTAACCACCGCAGTATTGCTCGCCAAGTGCTTCCGCTAGCTGCCGCAGTGTCATCCCTGCACGATGCAGTTCCTCCACGATGAGGTCACGCACCTCTGCTGGGATGGTGTCAACGTTGGGGTTTGACGTCACCGAGCTAAGCGCTTGGATTGCGTCTGCTGCGCAGGCTCCTCGTTCACCAGACACACCGATTCGGCTCAAAAAGCGATGCTGATGCTCAGCACCGTGAATCCACAGTCGCCAGCGCGGCTTCTTTGGCCCAATGTTGGTAATGCGGCTCAGGATCCCGAAGCGCAACAACAGCAACTGCAAGTCATCTATCAGTTGCCTGTTGGTGCAGGTAGCCGTGAGTCTGACTAGGGGGCGACCGCGTAGTTCTCCAAGGCCCAAAGACCCAATGGAACCGAACAAATCAGCCAACACCACCGCTAGCTGGGCATCGGGGAGTGTGAACACTGCTGGGTCGACTGCTCCGGCTGATTTCGAACTCTGTGCAAACTGCCCAAGCTGGTCTACAGAGACCGACTCAAGTTGTTCGGGTGCACCAAGGCGGCGGGGGGTCGCAATCCGAGTACCAACTTCCAACTCATCCAATCGAAGCCAGCCTTGTATGGTCCGGAACGGATGGTTTGCCGTTGCGGTGACCTCTCTACCGGAAGCTAGGCGCAAGCGAAATGCCTGTTTTGTGCCGCTCGCGAACGCATGAGTCATGGTGGCGGGCACCATCTTGTACTCCTCGTTCAGGCTCCAAACGGGAACCTCGGATGCCCCTGATTCGAGCAACTCCCCCAGGGTGACCTCCTCATTTGTGTCTGCACGTAGCACCCGGGTCTCGGCGATTAGGCAGCCGGACTCGCGAAGATCAGCGAGCATGGGCCGCTTGTCAGCGCGCTGCTCCAACTGCCGAGAAAGCTGTGACAGCGCCATAACCGGGACCTCAAGCTCACGAGCCAGGATCTTGAGTCCGCGACTAATCTCCGAAACCTCGACCTGCCGGCTCTCTGCAGAACCCCTACCAGACATGAGCTGCAAATAGTCCACCACGATCAACCCAAGGGGTTGATCCAATCGGTCCTGCAGCCGACGAGCCTTCGAGCGGATCTCAGTAACCGTGAGTGCAGGATTGTCGTCAATCCAGAGCTGACCCTCGCCAAGTCGACCCATGGCCTTGGTAATTTTGGTCCAGTCAGAATCTGTCAGGCGTCCCGTACGCAGCTTGGTTGCATCAATGCGGGCCTCGGATGCGATGAGGCGCTGGGTGAGCTCAAGATGACTCATCTCAAGCGAGAAGAACAGCACGGGCCGCTGCTCACGAACTGCGGCGTGAGCAGCCAACCCCAAAGCAAACGCTGTCTTGCCCATAGCAGGTCGGGCACCGACGACAATGAGCGCCCCCGGCTGCAGCCCAGCAAGCTGAGTGTCTAGGTCGATGTAGCCGGTTGGCGTACCCGTTACAGAATCCCCACGCTCAAAGAGCTTTTCGAGTTGTTCCAAGCTGGCGTCCAACAGTGGCGCCAAGGGAGACATTGAGTCTGTGTTTCTGCGCTGTGCGACAGCAAACATCATGCTCTCGGCGGAGTCGATGGTCTTTTCAATGTCATCTAGGGGCGAATACCCAAGTTCGGCAACATCGTTTGCCGTCATAATGAGCTTTCGCAGGAGTGCCTTTTCTTCGACGATCTTGGCGTAGTGAAGCGCATTGGTAATAGCTGGGGTGCGCGCCTGCAAGGTAATGAGCGTGCCAGACCCACCAACGGCGTCAAGCACATCGGCCTGGCCAAGTTCATCGGCAACGGTGACAGGGTCGACTCCTTGTCCTGCGCCGTACAAGGCTTGAATCGCATCGAAGATGTGCCTGTGAGCCGGGCGGTAAAAGTCGTCTGAAGTGACGACGTTGGTTACGGCCGAAATTGCTTGCTCGCTCAGGAGCATTGCTCCAAGTAGAGACTCTTCAGCTTCGATGCTATGTGGTGGTACTCGGAGGCGTGATACGTCTCCAGGTTTCGCGGGTTCTGACATTGAGATACATCTTGGCCGGAGTTGCCTGTGGGTAGCTAGACCCTAAACCCTGAGAATTTCCTGTGGATTCGCTGTGGGTAGCGACCACATCCTGTGGAAACTGTGTGTACAACAGGATGTGGTCGCGAGGATGTGGTCGCGAGGATGTGGTCGCGAACCGGAGTTATCCGGCTACTACCTCGATCATGATCGGGAACTGCACGTCGGTATGCAACCGGGCAGTGGCCTGATGTGATCCAACTTCTTTGATGTGTTCTTCAATCACGATGTCTTTGCGATCCAAGGTGATTCCAGTTTGGTCGAAGATTGCCAAGACCAGTTCGGCCTCGGTGACGGAGCCGAAGAGTCGGCCAGTGTCGCCGGCCTTCGCTACGACTTCAATCTTCTTGGAGACAAGCTTCTTGGCAATCTCTTCTGCTGACTCGCGATCCTTGGCGTCTTTGACGTCACGGGAACGACGCATCGCGCCGGCCTGCTCCACGGCACCGTCGGTTGCCAAGAAGGCAAGCCCGCGGGGCTCAAGGAAGTTGCGGACATAACCCTTTGACACCTCTACGATGTCTCCGCGCTTGCCGAGTCCAGAGACATCGGAACGAAGGATGACTTTCAAATCGCTCATTCTTCTCCTCCCGTGGTCTCGGTGCCGACAGCGACTGACTCAGTTGCCTCGATGTCGATTTCGGTGAACTCAGAGGCTGACTCAGCGGGAGCGGAGCTTGGCTCTGAAGAATCCTCGGAACGGTCACGGCGCTCGCGGCGATCATCACCGTCGCGGTCTCCTCTGCTACCGCGTCCACCACGTTGGGTAGTGACACGGTTTGCATAGGGGATCAGTGCCATCTCGCGAGCGTTCTTAATTGCCATCGCAATAGCACTCTGCTGCTGAACATCGTTACCAGTCACACGACGAGCACGAATCTTGGCGCGGTCCGAGACAAATCTGCGGAGCAGGTTGACGTCTTTCCAGTCCACGTAATCGACCTTTTCAGCATTCAGGATCGAGATTTTCTTTTTGAACTTGCGCCCGTTGTCTTTACCTTTCGGGCTGCGTTTTGCCTGTGTCTTTGCCATTAGAAGGGCTCCTCATCATCGCTATATCCGGCAGCGGGGGGCTCCTGTGCCGGGGGCGCCGAGTCAAACCCGCCACCACTGCCGCCTTCGCGACGCTCGTTTTTGCTTACTTGGGCAGTAGCCCAACGCAGGCTGGGACCAATCTCGTCGGCCACGACCTCGACCTTGGAGCGCTTGGACCCGTCCTTGGGATCTTCCCATGAGCGTTGATCTAACCGCCCAGAGACCATGACCCGCGTGCCTTTGGTGAGCGACTCGCTGGCGTTTTCTGCCAACTCTCGCCAGCAGACAACGTCAAAGAATGAGACTTGCTCTTCCCATTCGTTTGTCTTTTGGTTTCGCCACCGGCGATTGACCGCCAGCCCAAAGTTGGCAACTGCAGCCCCATTTGGGGTGAAGCGCAACTCTGGGTCTCTGGTGACGTTGCCGATAAGTTCGACTGTGTTTCCGTTTGCCATTGTGTCCTCCTCTTGGTCAGCCGGCCGGTGTCAGCAAGCCACGCTTGGTGGCTTCTGAGTCCGGCAAGCGGAACAGCTTGTGGCGGACGACCTCATCCGCAAGACGAAGGAACCGATCAACCTCATCAAGATTGGGTGCCTGAGTGACAATCTCAAGGA
>CANJEC010000037.1 GCA_947473395.1 Actinomycetota bacterium
CTACGTCAATATCGGCGGTGGCGAGCCAATGCTCCGTGCCGATTTCTTTGAGATTCTCGAATACGCCGCAGCGCACAATGTGGGCGTCAAGTTTTCTACGAACGGCACATTCATCGATGCTGCGGCTGCGGAGCGCCTTGCAGCCATGGATTATCTAGATATTCAGATTTCTATCGACGGTGCGGACGCTCAAGTAAACGATCTGGTTCGCGGCGAGGGCTCGTTTGCTGCAGCTCGTGCAGCCATGGATCACCTCGCCGCAGCAAATTTTGGTCCATTCAAAATCAGTCTGGTGGTCACTCGCCATAACGTCACCCAACTTGACGAGTTCAAAGAGATCGCCGACTCCTATGGGGCACAGCTGCGTGTGACACGTCTGCGTCCCTCGGGTCGTGGAGTTGACTCTTGGGCCGAGCTTCACCCCACTCAGGCCCAACAACGGCAGCTGTACTACTGGCTTATGGATCGTCCCACCGTGCTCACCGGCGACTCCTTCTTTCACCTTTCGGCCCTTGGTGACGCCCTGCCCGGGTTGAATCTTTGCGGGGCAGGTCGAGTGGTCTGTCTGATCGACCCTGTCGGTGATGTCTATGCGTGCCCTTTTGTGATTCACGATGAGTTCCTCGCCGGAAACATTCGCAACGAGGGTGGCTTTACCAAAGTGTGGCGCGAGTCGGATTTGTTCTTGTCCCTGCGAGAGCCAGAGAGCGAAGGGGCCTGCACAAGTTGCGGAAGCTACGACGCCTGCCAAGGCGGCTGTATGGCCTCAAAGTTTTTTGTTGGCCTTGAACTGACTGACCCCGACCCCGAGTGTGTGTTGGGCAATGCCGAGCCGTATCTTGCGGCGCTTGCAACGGCCGGCGCTGTAGTGCCGAGTTCAACTGCAGACCATTCGCGACCGGGTGTGCCCGTTCCCTCTCCAGTAACGCTTCGCCCAACTCGCCGGCAGCGTGCCTGATCCATGGGGCTACCCCTGATGGCTTGGGAGAGTCAGCCCAAGTGAGCCAAAGTGGTGGAGTGAAACTGCTTGAGCCACTCAACCTGGGAGCACTGCAGGCGCCAACTCGAATCATTTTCGGCCCGCATGAGACCAATCTTGGTTCGGGGCGATCCATCTCGGCTGATCACGTTGCCTATTACCAACGTCGAGCAGTGGGCGGGGCTGGAATCATCATCACTGAGGAGGCCTCGGTCCACGAGTCTGACTGGCCTTATGAGCGAGCGCCGCTAGCAGTGCAGTCTGCGCAGGGGTGGGCCGACGTCGCGGCAGCCTGCTCTGATGAAGGGTCGTTAGTTCTTGCAGCGCTTGGCCATGCAGGTGGCCAAGGGACATCTCACTGGAGCCAGCGCGAACTCTGGGCGCCGTCTCGGGTACCCGAGGTGAACTCCCGTGAAGTCCCAAAGTGGATGGAGCCTGAAGATATTGCTCAGGTGATTGATGGATTTGTAGAGGCTGCTCGCTTGGCTGTCGAAGCCGGCTGCCACGGAGTAGAGATCAACGCGGGGCAGTACTCGCTCGTGCGGCAGTTCTTGTCCGGGCTGACCAATCAGCGCACTGACGAGTGGGGCGAAGACCGCCGCTTGTTTCTGACGCAGATTCTGACTGCGGTTCGCGGCGCGATTGGGGCCAAGAAACTGCTTGCTCTGCGACTGGCCTGCGATGAACTCGCACCCTGGGCGGGAATCACACCCGAGCAAGCACCGGGACTTGCTGCTGAACTAGCAGTCCAGCCAGAGCAGGGCCCGCTCGATCTGCTCACGGTGGTGCGAGGCTCAATTTATTCTGTGTCTGCAACCCGACCAGGCGGTCACACCCCAACAGGGTTCAACTTGGAACTCAGCAGAGCAGTCCGTGCAGAGGTTCGCGCCGCGACCAATGACCGGGTAGCTGTTGTGGCCCAAGGGTCGATCGTTGACGTTGATCAGGCCGAATGGGCGCTCACTGACGCAGTCGCAGACGCAGTCGAGATGACTCGAGCGCAAATTTCCGATGCTGATCTTGTTGCAAAGCTGTTAGCCGGCCAACCATCGCGAATCCGACCCTGCACCTTGTCGAATCAGCGAAGTCAGGTCCGTGATAATCGCAACCCGCGTGTGTCTGCATTGGGTGATCCCTTCTCTGGGTATGAAACCAAGGATGCGCCCTACAAAACTGCGGCTGCGCATCGGGTCGAACTGACTGTGGTCGGGGGCGGCCCCGGTGGACTTGAGGCAGCCAGAGTTGCCGCGATTCGAGGACATCAGGTTCGACTCTTTGAGGCTTCGGAGACCTTTGGGGGAATGGTGCGCGTTGCTGCCAAAGGCCCCGGTTGGGAGCGGCTGGCACTCCTAGTTGATTGGCTCGAAGCCGAGTGCAGACTCGAAGGAGTTGAACTCGTCAACAATCATCGCGTCACGCCCAATGAACTCGCCGGCCATGTCATTCTGGCCGTGGGCGGACGCGAGGGCTTGCGTAGCTATGAACAGCAGCCCGGCTCAGAAGTGCGAACTGCCGTGGAAGCACTCGATCACCCCGAGTCGCTGCCCGAAGGTGCAGTATTGATTTGGGATCCGATTGGCGGACCAATTGGGGTAGCACTCGCAGAGTTGCTTGCTGCTCGTGGGGGAGAGGTGCATATCGCCACCCCTGACAACATCATCGGAAACGAACTCGCAAAATCGGGTGACCTTGCTCCCGCTAATGCTCGCCTGATGCAGGCCGGGGTTCACCTGCACCCGCGGATGCTCCTGCGAGCAGTCACTGCGCAGGGAGCAACACTCGAGGACCGCTTCTCTGCGCAGAGGCAAGAACTACCCGTTGCGGTGCTCGTTGATGCTGGTCACCGCTTACCCAACGATGCGCTTGAGCAAGATCTTGTGGATGTCAGTCTGGTTCAAGCCTGCAGCGTGGGGGATTGTGTCGCCCCGCGCAGCATCTATGAGGCCATCCTCGAGGGCAGGCGGGCTGCGATTGCTCTGGGCTGAACGAGCCGCAGAGAAATCCCTAGTTGACTTGTGGCCGCATGCCGCTACCCTCAATAGGCGGGTTCTGTGCAAGAGAATCCGAGACCAGAAAAGTCGGGAGTTTGTAGCCGCTTAGGAGGCGACTGAATGGCAACAGCATCAGTACTGAGCGAGACCATCACATCTTCAAACGTGGTCACGGCAACGAGTGCGGGTCTTGAACGCACGATCCAAAACGCTGTGGACTTAGCCAAGTCCGCAAATGGAATGTTCCGAAGTCATGAAGATGTCGCTGTTGCCTTACCCGGCGGCATGTTTGGGCATGTTCGCAATGGCAAGCTCATCGGTTTTGGGCTTGAGCCAATCGGTGAAGTGCTCGTTGATTCGCATCGCAAAGTCACGGGTCTGCTCGATGGCGACAAGGGTCGCGTGCTGTGGGGCCGGGTCGCCGCAGTTGCGGGCGGAACAGCCGCTGCAGTGTCTTCGATAGCAGGCGTAGCCTCAATCCTGATTGGGCGTCGGCGCTCCTCTGAGTCGCACTGATCCGCTCACTATTCCGGTCCCTGATTCGGTCGGGGCCTGTTGCCGATCTAAGTTACAAACATGACTGAACAGATGATCTGGACTCCCTTGCAGTTGGGTCCAGTCACCGTGAGCAACCGGATTGTCTTTTCTGCGCACCTGACTAATTACGCCGAGGGTGGCCTGCCTACTGAGCAGCATGCTGCGTACTACGCAGAGCGCGCGAAGGGTGGCGCTGGGCTCATCATCACCGAAGAGCACTCAACTCACCCCACTGATTGGCCCTATGAGAAGTTGATCCACGGGTTCAACCGAGAGGTGATTCCCGGGTATCGGCGCATCACCGAGGCCGTGCATCGGCATCGGGTGCCGATTTTTGCGCAGATCAATCACAACGGTGGCCAAGCCTCTTCGATGTATTCGCGCTTGCCCGTCTGGGCTCCTTCGGCTGTAGCGGATCCGCTCTTTCGAGAGGTCCCCAAGGCTGTGAACGCAGCTGAAATCGCCGAAATTGTTGCCTCCTATGCGCTCGTTGCCGGCCATTGCGTCGAGGGTGGCTTTGATGGGGTGGAGCTGCAGTGCTCGCATTCCTCGATTGTGCGCGGCTTTTTGTCTCCCGCCACCAACCTTCGCACTGATGACTACGGCGGTTCGCTAGCAAATCGTGCGCGCATCCTGATCGAAATTGTTGCAGCAGTCCGGGCCGAGATCGGCCCTGAGTTGGCCCTAGGGGTTCGTCTGTGCGGAGATGAACTCATCGAGGGAGGCACCAGGATTGACGAGGCAGTCCTAGTGGCCAAGATGGTCGAGGCCACTGGTCATGTGGATTACATCAACACGTCAATTGGGGTAGCAACGGCCTCGCTGTTCATGATCGAAGCTTCGATGCACATCCCACCGGGGTACGCGATGTTTATACCTGCAGCAGTGCGGGCCGCTGTTGATCTTCCTGTGGTTGGTGTTGGGCGCTTCAAGGATCCGCTGCAGGCTGAACGAGCCCTGAGTGAAGGGCTCTGTGACCTAGTCGGGGTCGTCCGTGGCCAGATTGCAGACCCTGACTTTGTGCGCAAAGCAAAAGCAGGTTTCACCGATGACACCCGACTGTGCTTGTCCTGCAACCAAGAGTGCGTGGGGCGCATGGGACTCAACCGGTGGTTGGGGTGTATCGAGAATCCAAGAACAGGAAGAGAATCTCTGGGGGTAGGCATGCCTCAACCCGTAACCGTTGGCCGCAAGGTGCTTGTTGTGGGAGCCGGCCCCGCGGGTATGCAAGCAGCAATCGCCGCAGCACGAAACGGCCACCATGTCACTGTCTGCGAACAGGAGTCGGCTGCTGGCGGGCAAGTCCGTTTGGCAGCCTCGGTTCCGAATCGAGTTGAGTTTGGTGATTTGGTGCGCAACCAACTCCACGAGTGTGGTCGTTTGGGGGTCGAGTTTGAGTATGAGGTGACCGTGACAGCACAAGAGGTCGCGCGTCGTGGTGCTGACACCGTGGTGATCGCAACGGGCGCACGGCCGTCTACCCCGTACTGGATGCCACAGGACTTGGCGGGTGGCTCGGGCTGGATTGTGGATGTGCGCGATGTGCTCTCGGGGAAAGCACAACCAACTGGCAAGGTCCTAGTGATCGACGAGATTGGTTTTCATCACGCAACCTCGGTAGGAGAACTCCTTGCAGATCGCGGGTGCGAGGTAGAGATCATGACGCCAGGCATGGTTGTGGGCCAAGATCTGGGCATCACCTTGGATATGGAGAACTGGTGGATTCGAGCCGGGGCAAAGGGCATTCTGCAGACGACGAACTCTGGCGTGATGGGCATCGAGGGCCGCACGGTTCAACTGCAGCATCATCCAACGGGTACGCAGCTCACCCGTGAGCCAGATTGGCTGGTCCTGGCCCTTCCTGCAGACCCTGTCGACGAGCTCTACTTTGAACTCAAGGCCGCCGGTGTAGATGTCTACCGGGCCGGCGATGCAGTCGCCCCTCGGCGCGCTCACTCCGCAGTTATCGAGGGGGAGCGCGTGGGCGCCGCGATTACTTCTGCTGATCGCGTCTTGGCCATTCGCTGAACTTGGCATCCTTCACCATGTGCTGCTTGGGGAGAATCGCTGCTTGAGCATTACTCTTTCAACCATGTCTGCAATTCTTGCTCTCGTTCCGATCCGGGCGGGGGTTCTCCCGTCTGGTGGGGCCGAGGTAGTGGCCGAGGCTCAGGGCCGCGCGCTGCTAGTTGGTGAGGGTACATCTGAAGCTGCAGAAGCCCTTGCGGGAATCGCAACCCACCTGACTGCTTGGGAGACCCCAGGCTTTGCTCCGGGGGAGTGGGCCAACCGCTTGGTCCCGATCTTGCGCGATGAATCGCTGGTGTTGCTGCCTGCTTCGCCAGATGGGCGCGACTTAGCCCCACGAATCGCAGCAGTGCTTGAACGACCACTGCTCGCAGGTGCCATGGAAATCCGTCCCGGCAGCGTCTCCACTATTCGCTACGGAGGCCGCGTTCTAGCAGAGCACCTAGTGACGGGCTCGGTTGTGGTCACCTTGCAACCTGGAGTTCGCGGAGTGGAACACCCACATGGGCCTGCCGCTGTGCTCGAGTTCATCACACCGCCTCTGGCAGAGGACGCAGTGAGAGATGCAACCCTCGAAGAACTGCTACCGCCAGACGTCTCAACCATGGACCTGTCAGAAGCGCCAAGAATCTTGGGGGGCGGTGCAGGGTTGGATTCGGCCGAGCGATTTGACCAACTCGCTCAGGTTGCCGCACTGCTGCAAGCCTCGGCTGGCGCAACGCGAGTCATCACTGATCGCGGGTGGATTGCTCACACGCGACAGATCGGCACCACCGGAGTAGTGGTGGATCCGCGGCTCTACATCGCATTTGGCATTTCTGGTGCTGTTCAGCACACTGCTGGACTGGGGCAGCCCGATCACATCATCAGCATCAACATGGATGAGCATTGCCCCATGATGGACCTTGCAGATTTGGCCCTAGTGGCAGATGCAAACGAAACCCTGCAGGTACTTCAGCAGCGTTTGTTGGCCCTTCAAGACTCGCAGAGAACGGCTCAGGTTTGATGTGACTGATTTTGATGTAATCGTGGTAGGGGCGGGGCCTGCTGGGGCTGCTGCTGCTCTTGAAGCGGCGCGGGCCGGACGGTCAGTTTGCCTGCTGGAGCGAGGGCCATATCCGGGGTCTAAAAATATGTACGGAGGCGTGATTTACGGCCGCGTGCTCGACACCCTGATTCCGAACTGGTGGGACGAGGCCCCGATTCAAAGGTGGGTCACTCGCCGGTCCACCATGTTGATGGCTGGGGATCAGGCAGTAACGGTTGATTACCGTTGCAGTACCTGGGGCGAGGCGCCCTATAACGGTGCTACGGCGTTTCGACCCGAGTTTGATGCTTGGTTAGCTTCCAAAGCCGAGGCGGCAGGAGCAGTTCTGATTTGTTCCACTACAGCCACAGGTCTGCTACGAGATGGCAATCGCGTGGTTGGGGTGCGCACCGATCGCCCCGATGGTGACCTGACTGCGCAGGTGGTGATTTGTTGCGACGGGGTGAACTCGTTCCTTGCCAAAGAGGCTGGCTTGTACCCGCCTTCAGACCCTGCGAACTACACCCTCGGCGTGAAAGAGACGATTCTTTTACCTCGTGAGGTGATCGATGAACGATTCGCCGTTCGAGGTGACCATGGGGTCGACATAGAAATTCTGGGATGCACTGGCGAGGTTCCGGGCGGTGGATTCTTGTATACGAACGCAGAGAGTTTGGCCGTGGGTCTGGTCTTGTCCCTGCCGAAATTGGCCGCCTGTGGCCGGCGACCAGAAGAGATGCTGGCCGAGCTAAAAGCGCACCCAGCGATTGCTCCGCTCATTGAGGGTGGTCAGGTCAAGGAGTACTCGGCACACGTCATTCCAGAGGCCGGCTACAAGATGATGCCCGAACTCATCGGTGACGGGATTCTGGTGGCAGGAGATGCCGCTGCGATGTGCTTAGCGGCGGGAATCTGGCTTGAGGGAGTCAACTTTGCGATCGGCTCTGGTGCAGCAGCGGGCCAAGCTGCCGCTCGCGCAGTGCAGCGCAGAGATACTTCCTCTGCGGGTCTGCAGGACTACCGTCGCCGCTTGGATGCAAACTTCGTGATGTCGGATCACCGCAAGCTTCGCGAGGCACCACATCTGGTGATGGGCGACCTGACCCAGCAGCAGCTCCCTAGGATTGCCTGCGGCGTCATGGAACAACTCTTTACGGTGACGAACCCTGATCCAAAACCCGGGTTGCGAAAGATCATCCGTTCGCAGATGAAACTCAATAATCTCAAGTTGCGTGATGCAATCTCTCAAGGAGTGAAAGCGCTGAGGACCTTCGGATGAGTACAGATTCGTACCCAGAGATCAGCTTTGAGACTCGGATGGGTTCCGTGGAGTTTCGCGTGCACGAGCGGGCTCACATCACTGTTGACGGCAAAAAATGTGCTGATTGTTCAACCCGTGGCTGCATCACGGCTTGTCCTGCGAACTTGTTTGTGCCCACCGCCGATGGTGGGATTCTGTTCAATTACGAGCTCTGCTTTGAGTGCGGCACCTGTTACATGGTCTGCAACGAGGAGGGCGCAATTACCTGGTCCTACCCAGAGGGTGGCCACGGCGTGGTGTTTCACTCCTCATGAATCCTCCTGATGTGAATCCTCCTGGCCTCAATCTGGTTGCTTGTGTGAAGTGGGCTGAGCTTCGCCCGCAGATTGATCCCCTGCATGGATCCGTCGAGGCAAGTCAGCGAAGTTCGGGATTCTCGAGTTCGGATTTTGCCGCCGTTGAATCTGCTCTGCGGCTGGCCCAATCTTGGTCCGCTCAGGGTCAGCCTTGTGGGGTCACTGTTCTGTGTGCGGGCCCTGCAGATGCAGAGGATTCCCTGCGGGATTTCTTTGCAGTGGGTGCCACACGGGTAGTGCGAATGGACCTTGCCGAGCAGCGATCAAGCGCCCAGGTTGCCGAGCTGCTGGCATCGGCTTTGGTGCCCAGCCAACTCAACGCTCAATTCGTGATCTGCGGGGATGTCAGCGCAGATCGCGGCTCTGGTTCGGTGCCCGCCTACTTGGCTCACCACCTAGGCATGCAGCAGGCCCTTGGGCTGATTGAGCTCGAATCGACCGAGCCTGGCTCTGTGCATGCCACTCGTCGCCTCGACGGGGGTCGTCGTGAACGATTACGACTGAGCTCATCAGCGGTGATTTCCGTAGAAGGTTCCGTGGCTACGCTTCGCCGCTCCTCGCTCGCTGCAACATTGGCTGCCAAGCAGAAAAGTATCGAGGTGCGTAAGCAGCAAATTGATTGGCCAACCGAAGTAAACCGTCTGCGACCATGGCGGCCGCGTGCTCGGGTGTTGGCGCCGCCAGCGGGTGATGACGCCCTGAGTCGAATTTTGGAACTGACGGGTGCCCAATCCGGAAGCACCGCCGCTCGCACACTCAGGCTTGATCCCGAGCAGGCTGCAGATGCAGTGCTCGAACAGCTCGCTGCTTGGGGTTATCTAGACGACTCGCCACCTGCCTGAGATGGCTGCCACCTATCTGGCGCAGCTTGCCTCTACCGAGGTGCCAGTGGGATCGCTGCTGCTCGTCCCGCTCGGGAGCTGCGAGCAACACGGACCGCACCTGCCTTTAGATACTGACCTTCGGATTGCATGCTGGTTATCGGATCAGCTTGCCCAGACTCGGTCAGATCTCGTCATCGCGCCGCCCATCACGATTGCCGCATCGGGTGAGCATCAGGGGTTTGCGGGCACCTTATCGATTGGCGCCCAGGTGCTCGAAGCTGCGCTGATTGAGCTCGTTCGTTCGGCTTTGCCCGCCCCGGGAGTTGGGCCATTTGAAGCAGTGCTCTTTGTGAATGGCCATGGTGGAAACATCGCCGCTGTTCAGGCCGCCATTGCGCAACTTCGACTCGAGTCTCGATCGGTCACGGTGTGGAACCCACAAGTTGCGGGGGGTGATTCGCATGCCGGAAGAACCGAAACCTCAATGCTGATGTACATCGACCCAGACTGTGTGCGTACGGATTCCCTTGAGGCGGGAAGCACCGCGCGCTGGCGAGATATTGCTCCCCAAGTCATGGAACAGGGGATTGGCGCAGTTGCACCCAACGGTGTCCTCGGTGACCCGCGGCAGGCAACCGCTGCGGAGGGAGCACAGGTCTGCGCAGTGCTGCTGCAGGACCTGCGGCAGTTTGTAACTGATTGGCGCGAGCCGAGTAACTCGTGACTCAGGCTTCTTCTGTGGATAGGGTTCCAGCCTTTGCGTGTGACTCTTCGGTGCGCCGATCTGGTGTGCGCGGTCGGTTTGTGCTCGGGGGATCTCCCATTCGTTTGTTTTCACTGACACCTGCGGGCGCAGCCCTGATGGATCGAGTTGAGCTGCGTGAGCCATTCGAAGCGACTCCTGCTGAACGTGATCTCATCAATCGATGGCAAGACGCTGGACTGCTGCACCCTCAACCCGATCTGAGTGCTGCTGTTTCGCCTAGTCCAGACGTGACACTCGTGGTTCCGGTACGAGATCGTGCAGAGGGAGTGCAGCGGTTGCTGGCTTCGATTGCGGCAGACCAAAGCGATGCGGCTACGGCCATCCTCGAGGTTCTGATCGTTGACGATGGGTCTGCTCAGCCTCTGATGCTTGAGACTGCAGGTCGGCGCCTGCCGGCAGTTCGCGTGATTCGCATTGAGCAGTCTGTCGGGCCAGCCCAGGCCAGGAATCTGGGCCTACAGCAGGTTTCTACCGAGCTAGTGGCCTTCGTGGACTCCGATTGTCAGGTCACAACCGACTGGCTAGCGCCGTTGCTCGGCCAACTCACCGACCCGTTGGTGGTAGCTGCAGCTCCGAGGGTGAAAGCGGTTCTCCCAGTCACAAGCCAGACTTCTGCAAGCCAGACTCGGGCCGGGGAATTAACAGGGCTTGAGCAGTACGAGCTTTCTCGTTCCCCTTTGGATATGGGCGCGCAAGCAGGTCGAGTTCAGGCCGGTACTCGGGTGTCCTACGTGCCGAGTGCCGCAGTCCTGATGCGTACCGAGGTGATTCGCCAAGCCCGCGGGTTTAACCCCTCGTTGTTGGTCGGTGAAGATGTCGACCTGATCTGGCGACTCGTTGATCAGGGCGGCAGAGTGCGTTACGAGCCTCGGTCCCTGGTGCATCACGAGATTCGCTCAGGGCTGCCGGACTGGATTCGCCAACGGGTTGGCTACGGAACTTCAGCCGCTGCTTTGGATCGGGCCCATCAAGGACTGGTTGCTCCTGTAGTCCTGTCACCTTGGAGCGCTGCAGTTTGGGGGCTCGTAGCAACTGCTCACCCTGTGGCCGCAACAGCGCTTGGCGTTGGCACGACTGTGCAACTCTCAAAGAAACTGCCGGAGCTTCCCCGGCGGGAGGTTCTGCAGCTTGGAATTGGTGGCCACCTTGGTGCCGGTCGGCAGTTAGCTCGAAGCGTGCAACGAGTCTGGTGGCCGGTGGCGTTACCGGCGGCAGTGTGTAGCCGTAGGGCGCGCCATGTGGTGCTCACAGCGGCAGTTCTGACAGCGGCAGACTCGCTTCGACAGGTGCGCTCAGAGGCCACTGCTCCACAGGGGGTTCCTGCCTCACTTCGTTTTGTGGGGCTAGGACTGTTGGATGACATGTCCTACGGCGCTGGCGTGTGGTTGGGTTGCGTTCGCGAGCGACGCATCGGCGCACTGCTGCCCTCATTCGCCCGAGCACGCACCAAGCCCTCGCGCCCGAGCAAGCCCGCGCGCCCTCGCTAACTCGGCAACTCGGATGTTTGTGGTCGATAGTCGACCAAAAACCTCCGAGTTGCGCATCGGGAGCAGTTCTTGACCTGCATGAACGCTTGCATCTGGGCAACACTGTGATGTTGTGAAGGCGCTGCATATTCACCACGATGCCAACTCGTCCGCCGGTGTAATCGGCGAGCTTGTTAGCGATCGCGGAATCGATTCGGTGCAGCATCAGGTTTGCCTACAGGCTGGATCACCGGCCGGGAATGCAGTGTTTCCAAACCCCGCTGAGTTTGATCTGATTTTTGTATACGGCTCGCGCTGGTCGGTCTACGAAGAAGCAGTAGCTCATTGGGTCACCCCCGAGTTGGAGTTCCTTCGCCAAGCTGATGTAGCCGGTGTAGCAGTTTTGGGCATGTGTTTTGGCGGACAGCTTCTGTCTGCTGCTCATGGTGGAGGAGTTGCACCCGGGCATACCCCCGAGATTGGCTGGCTGAGTATCGAACCGGATGCTGAGTCTGGGCGCAGCGTGCTCATTGATCCAGGGCCGTGGATGCAATGGCACTTTGACTGCTTTGAGATTCCCGATGGTGCGCAACCGCTAGCGCATTCAAGTGCTGGTCCTCAGGCATTCCTTCTTCGGAACAATCTGGCGGTGCAGTTCCACCCAGAGGTGAATCGCTTAGTTCTCGAAGAGTGGCTCATTGATGACCTTGATCAACTCGCAGACCTAGGCGTGGACCCAGAGCCGCTCCTGACAGAAGCTGACCGTCAACTGCATGCCAGCAGAGAGCGGGCCGCTCGTCTGCTCGATTATTTCTTGCCAAGCTGATCTGCAAAAAACGAGAACGTGTTCTATTCTCACGGCTAGCACCCCGGGTGGTCCGGGGGCAGACGTACAGGGGGTCAGATGCCCGAAGAAGCGACCACCAGCGGGGAAGAGGACGTCCTACGCGCTCCACTCGTGTTGGAGTATCCCTTCAAGCGAACCACCGGCCCAGTGATCGGTGCCTTCTTGACTGCTCTTCGTGAGGGTCGCTTTATTGGCATCGAAGATGACCAAGGCAAGGTGCTCTGCCCGCCAGTCGAATACGACCCTGCCTCGGGTGCATCGCTGACCAAGTTGGTTCCGGTGGGATCCGAGGGTGAGGTGCTGTTTTGGTCTTGGAACCAATCCGTGCGTGATGGCCAACCACTCGATCACCCCTTTGCTTGGGCAATGGTGCAACTCGATGGTGCAGACACCCCGATGATGCATGCCGTGGATGCCCCTCATGACGTGATGGTCACTGGCCTGCGAGTGCGAGCCAAGTTCGCAGAAGAACGAATCGGCTCGATGGATGACCTGCTCTGTTTCGAGCCCGTGAGCTGAAGGGAACCACTATGACTGACACCACTTCTTCTGAACCGGCACCAATTGAACTGCCCGAGGGACTCTGGTCACAGCCCGCTGTAGACATGTCTGCTGTGGCAGAGGTTGACGCAGTTGAGTCTGTTCGCAGCGTGCGAGCCTTTGCTTCGCTCACCTATGA
>CANJEC010000038.1 GCA_947473395.1 Actinomycetota bacterium
AGGGTTCTTGGTTCGCTGCGATCTTGGCCTTGACGAAATTGAGTTCTGATTGACTGACCAGCACCCCAGGATGCACAAACCCGCTGCCGGCCGGGACCGTCGTCGTAGTTGTCGGCGGCACGGTGGTGGTCGGTGCGACGGTAGTGGTGGTGGGTGCGACGGTCGTGGTTGTCGGCGGCACGGTGGTGGTGGGTGCGACGGTCGTGGTTGTTGGCGGGACGGTCGTGGTGGTGGGTGCGACAGTCGTGGTTGTCGGCGGGACCGTCGTCGTGGTGGTCGTCGTCGTAGTGGTTGTCGGCGGCACGGTGGTGGTGGTGGGTGCGACAGTCGTGGTTGTCGGCGGGACCGTCGTCGTGGTGGTCGTCGTCGTAGTGGTTGTTGGCGGGACGGTCGTGGTGGTGGGGGCGACGGTCGTGGTTGTCGGTGGGACTGTCGTTGTGGGTGCAACATTTGCGGGGGGTCGGGTGCCTGTTTGTGTTGGCGCAATCTGGACCGGGGCTGCTGGTGCTGTGCTCACATTGCTCGGTGGTGGAACCTCACACCCAGCAGCAACAACTAGCGCAACGACTACCGCTGACAGAATTTGTACGGGGCGCCTTCTGTTGATCCGTGGAACTCTCATTTGCGACTCTTTCGATAACTGGACCGATCGAATCCGCCTTGGAAATCTTTGGCATCAACGAATCGGTGGAACTACCCAGTGATCGACAGCAGGGAGGAATACTTGAGTTTGCAATTTCTTGTCGGACCTAAACGCGCAGCTAGTTCCGCGACTCAGCGGCAAAACAAGCGGCGAGTCTGCGAAAGGGCCGTCTAGTAGTCCTCTAGTTCGCGGTCTAGCAAACGCCGCAGCATTGAGGAGGAGGTCCGTTTGGTATAGGGCAGATAAGCCACTTCAACTCCTAACGGAGCGAACGACTTTTCCAGATTTCTGCCCTTCTCGGTGTCTTTCCAGTCGTCACCCTTGATGATGACGTCAAAGCGAAGGCCTTCCCACATCTCAAGCTTGCTAGGTCGATCCTCGACGACTGCTTGGTCGACGAATCGAATCGACTGCACAATGGCAAGACGCTCACTGAGCGGTACCACCGGGGGCCTGCCCTTCGCTTGCTCCGTGATCTCATCGGTGACAACCCCTGCAATCAGGTAATCGCAAAAATTCCGTGACTCGCGAAGAATGTTGAGGTGACCGACATGAAACAGGTCATATACCCCCGGTGCGTATCCAACCCGGCGTGAGTTCATGTGAACCGAATCTGTATTTGGGCCTGGTAGGTGCGGTGAACGGAGGTTCGCAACATCTCCAGAGAATAGCGCTAGCTCCTCAGAATTATCTCGATTTCTCTTGGTGCCAGTGGACCATAACTAGACTGTTGTTGTGAGAACAACAACCTCTACTCAGCCCCTGCGCATTGCCCTGCTCGGCACTCGCGGTGTACCTGCGCGGTATGGGGGCTTTGAGACGGCGATAGAGGAGATCGGTCAGCGACTCGCGCGTAGCGGTCACTCGGTAACGGTCTACTGCCGCCAGCCTCAGGATGGCCCAGAGAACCCAAAGCAATTCCTCGGCATGAGGCTTGTCACCCTGCCAGCACTTCGCTTCAAGTCAGTCGAGACACTGACAAATTCTGCCTTGTCCTCTTTGCACGCGATGGGTAGCAAGGGCCAGGACGTGGTCATCATGTTTAACTCGGCGAACGCCGTGTATCTGCCATTGCTCCATGCTCGACGACTACCAGTTGCAGTTCATGTTGATGGTTTGGAGTGGCGGAGATCGAAGTGGACTGGAGCAGGGGAGCGCTTCTACCGCTCGGCGGAGTCGCTCGCTGTTCGCTGGGCCGACGCGCTCATCGCCGATGCTCGGGGGATTGGGGACTATTACCGAGATGAATTCGGCGCTCAGACCGAGTTCATCCCATACGGCGCCCCCCAGCTCAGTGACCTTCCCGAGGATCGACTGCAGGACCTGCAGCTTGAGTCGAAGGGGTTTCACCTGTTAGTCGCTCGGTTCGAACCGGAAAACAATGTCGACCTGATCCTTCGTGGGTATCTGCGCAGTTCTGCCAAACTGCCGATCGTTGTGGTGGGAGCAGCGCCATATAGCGATGACTACATAGCTGAAATTCGCAGTCTGGCCGCCAGAGATTCCCGAGTCCGATTGATAGGTCCGATTTGGGATCAGAATCTTCTCGATCAACTCTATTGCCACGCGAGGCTGTATCTGCACGGTCATTCGGTAGGGGGAACAAACCCGTCACTCTTGCGAGCAATGGGAGCTGGGACGGCAGTGGGAGCATTTGGCGTGGTGTTTAATCAGGAGGTGCTTGGTCCTGATGCATGGCTGTTTCGTGACCCCGCAGAGGTAGCTGCCTTGATCGAGCAGGCCGAGCGAGCTCCCCAGCAAGCCGAGGAGTACGGGGAGTCTCTACAGAGAAGAACGGCCGAGAAGTACCAATGGGATGATGTGGCTCATCGGTATGAGCAACTGAGTTACGCACTAGCGGGTGGCTGGTCTCGACGTGGTGAGGTCTCAGGCCGGCGGCTGGATTCACCTGGGTGGAATCCCGGATCGAATCAGCTGGTGACTCGGGCACCCAACGGGGATGTTGAAGCATGAGTGACCAAAGCGCGCAGCAGCTGAGTTTTTCTGAAGCACTGCTTGAACTGAAAGGAAAGCAGAAGACCTCGAAGGGCGCGCCAGCGTATTCCCTTTTAGTGAACCGGCGTCTCGGCAGATTTTTCGCAGCCGTTGCCTATGTCCTGAGACGTACCCCGAATCAGGTGACCGCGCTCAGCGGGCTGTGTTCATTCACTGCGATTGTGATGATCGCAGCAATCGATCCAACTCCAGCGAGTTCGGTGCTCGTGTGCTTACTCCTTGTTGTGGGCTACGCACTTGATGCTGCAGATGGACAGCTTGCGCGCCTTCAAGGTGGTGGGAGCGTTTCCGGTGAATGGCTCGATCACGTCGTCGATGCAATCAAGATCGTTACGTTGCACTTGGCAGTATTGATCAACTGGTACCGATTCTCGGCCACTACCGACCTTCGACTTCTGGTACCCCTGGTCTTTACAGCAGTCTCGGCGGTGACCTTTTTCGTAATCATTCTGAACGATCAGATTCGCCGGGCTCAACGAAATACAACCGAAATGTTGCTTCAAGGCGAGGGCAAATCCTCTCGGCTGTACTCCCTCGCAGTCATGCCTACTGACTATGGATTGCTGTGTCTCGTGTTCGTTGCGCTGTTCTGGCAGAGCGGCTTTTTTTGGATGTACTCAGCGCTCATGGCAGCAAGCTTGATATTTCTCGGCTTGGCATTGGTGAAGTGGTTTCGCGAGATGAGCAGGTACTGACTTGCCGAGATCTTCGCTGAGGCCTACTTGTTGGGTTCACGCAAAGGTTCTCTGGTCTTGTCAGCCCCTGTTGCGGGTGGATTCTCGTAGACCTCATATCCGGAACGACTCTTCTCTGGAGTCTTGTTTAACACGCTCCCGATAAGGCGAGCACGCACAGCTTCCAGCGCTCGGACCGAGGATTCCACCTGGTGTCGTGTTGTTCGGCCATGCTCGACTACGAGTAGTACCCCGTCTGATACACCCGCGACGATTGCCCCATCAGTGACAGCAATCAGAGGGGGAGTGTCGATAATGATTAGATCGACCATCGCCGAGCAATCAACAAGCACTTCTCTCATCTTTTCGCTACCAAGGAGTTCGGATGGGTTGGGTGGGCGTCGGCCACAGGGAAGAACCATGAGTCCTTCAATCCCTACGAATACCACACTCGTCTCCAGACTTGATTGGCTCGCAAGGACGTCTGAGAGACCCATCAAACCCCGTGTGTCAAAGAAATCAGCCATACTTGGTCGGCGAAAGTCTGCCTCAATGAGCAGTACGCGGTTTTGCGAAGCGGCCATCGCAATTGCCAGATTTGCAGCCAGCGTGGACTTTCCTTCTCCGGGAAGTGAGGAGGTAACAGCGATGACTTTCAGCGGTCGCTCAACGCTCATGAATTGTAAGTTCGTTCGCAACTCTCGGATGGCCTCTGCAGCGTGGCTGCTCGGACTCGTTCGCATCACGAGAGATCTCTGATCAGTTCCGAGAAAACTGGGAATCCGCCCAAGAACGGGGCTGGCTTTGAGTTCGTAGAGCTCCGATTCGCGCTGAATTGAAGTATCACGCAACTCGAGAATCAGCGCAGTGACAACTCCAACCGCAAGTCCGAGTAACCCTGTTAGCGCAAGAATTGGAGCCCTACTGTGGCGCACCTTGGTCACATTCGGCCCAGAGACAACCTCAAGGTTGACAACGGCGCCTTCTCCCCCCTCGTTCTCAACTGAGTTAACGAGTTCGACGAATTGAGTTGCAAGGGCAGATGTGAGAACTTCCGCCATCTGCTTCGAATCGGTGGTGACGGTAGCGGTCAGAAGCACAGTGTTGATGTCACCAGTGGCGGAAATCATCCCCGAGACCTGCTTTGCACTGAGTTTCACATTTGTGTTCTTCAGGATCATATTTGCGAGCCGGTCAGTAGTTAGTAACGCAACGTATGAGTTCACGCGCCGCTGAGCGAACTGATCAGCAGCAAACTGATTGTTCGCCGTTGAACCTGTCGAGGTTCTGACAAAGAACGTCACCGACCCCCTATAGGCGACCTCGGCCGTACTTGTCACGTAGACCCCAGCGAGCAGACCAATGCAGGTTGAAAGCAGAATGACTACCCAGAATTTCCTGACAATAGATAGGTATTGGCCTAGATCCATGACGTCTCCTTCTCAGCCGGTCATTCTAGAGGAACACTTTCATTTGCGGCATCAACTATTTCGAAGCTCCAACCGATGGGCCTGGAAGAATGCTTCAGCATGAAGTCGACCGATTCGTTTCCATTCACGCGATGCGAGATTCGGCGACTGCTCTGGCCGTGTCTCCATGAGGAGTTCCAGAGTGGACTCGATAGCTGACCCCAACAGGGGAGGCTCGTAGGTGTGCACCCATCCAGGTCCGACCTCGTTCCCAAGTTCCTGAGCCAGTCTGCCGGCGGGGATGAGCACGGGCCTTTCGAAAGACAACGCGAAGATCACAGAACTTGAGTTCGTCACTTCGTTAAACGGTAGAACCGCTAATTCTGCGGCGAGTACCTCGGCTATCAGTTGTTCTTGGGTCGCGAAGCAGTTGTTCCACATGACACGAGGATCATTTCGCTCCGCAACCTGAATTTCCCTTCGAAGACCCTGATCTTGGGTCTCACCAAGGATGTGCAAACTGAGGTTTGACCTTGTTGTTTCGGCGAAGGCAGCAAGCAATGAATCAATTCCTTTGTATCGCCGCACATGCCCGAAGTGAATCAACCTGCCAGCAGTTCGATGCTCCTGACTGATTGGATGCTCATCTGCGCGATAGTGACCAAGTGGAGCATGAATTTTGGCCGCAGTAGTCGGCGGGACATCAAAATCGTTCAGCGTGATCCACAGCGTTGTCCACCGACTACTCAGCTCTATCAGCCAGGTTTGAATCAGGTTTCCTGGTTCGTGCGGAATCTGGTTATGCAGCGTTCTGACTAAGGCTGCGCTAGAGAGTCGGATCCGGAGGAGGAGCAGAAAAAACGCGCAGCACCGAAAAACTGTTCGAAGCGGTGAACTCCCTCGCACAAGGTGTTCTGGCCAGTGCAGGTGAAACACATCGAACGGCTCAAATAAGGCACCTCGCCAAGAAAAGTGGCGCGGATGAATCTGCGGGGGAAATGAATCGACGAGCTGTATGAGATATGGATTCGTGCGAACACCTGGCGGCCTGAACGACTCCAGAACAATCAGCGTTTCTTGAGCGATCTCATGGCCGTCGTCATTGATTTGTTGAGAACCGTAAGGATATTTACCAGAAGACATGAATAGACAAAGAGTATCCTTGATCCATGGGAAGAGTCCGGTGCACTGCGCAGTTGGTGGTCTGCATTGATGGCAGGGTTCAACCTTCAGATTCTCAGATCAGCCCCGAAATCGCCTTCCGATGAGCGCGCAAACTCCGCCTTCGAATCTGTCCATTTCGGTGAAACAAGGAGACCAAGTAGCGCCTGACTCTGTTCACAAGACCACGGTTCTCAGTGTGCTGAAAAGCGGCGGTACTCGAGTTCTCGTGTTGCCCTTCAGCGCTGTTCTCGGCGTGCTGTGCACGCGACTGATCATCGTACATTTTGGGCAGGATACTTACGCTCAATACGGTCTGCTTGTGGCCATCGGGGCCATGCTCCCTTTTGGAGATTTAGGAATGTCCGCCGCAATCATGAACGCTGTAGGTGCATCCAAGCACCCGGCGGAGGATGATCACGTTCGGCGGGTCCTGATTACAAGTATCAGAGTGCTGCTGTGCGCTGGAACGGTTCTCCTCCTCGTCGACATCGTGATCACGGCCACAGGTTTGTGGCCAACCCTGATGGGGGAGAGCTTGATCCCCGGTACGGGCCCTGTTGCAGCTGCAGCAGTTCTTGGGCTCATTGCAGTCACGATGCCGATTGCGTTCGGCCAACGAGTGTTAACGGGCCTTGGCAAGAATCATCTGACGGTTGCTCTCTTTGGGTTGCAGACACCCGTGGTGTTGGTAGCGCTGCTCTGTATCATCCGCTTTGATTGGGGTAGCGGATCGTATCTACCAGTCCTTCCCTACCTTGTTGTTTTTTCGCTGTCCATCGCAGCGACGTTCGTGGCGGCGCGCATGATTCACCCGACTATCGGATCGGCACTTCGTGACGTCCCGAGAGTCCGATCTGTCAGTGGTGGCCGGGTACTGAATGTTGCGTGGCCGATGTTGATACAGATGATTGCGTTACCGATTGCAATGCAGAGTGATCGACTGATTCTGAGTCACGTGTCGACGACTAGCAATCTGGCCGAATACAACCTGGCCTCTCAGATGTACTTACCCGTTTGGCAGGTTGTGACTGCTGCTGGTGTAGCACTGTGGCCCATTTTTGCGCGAGCCCGAGCGGAGGGTACCTCTCGGCGAAATTCGCCAATGCCCCTCTCGCTGGGCTTTGCTGGCGCGGCCGCAGCAGTTTGCTTGTTCATTGCAGTTATCTCGCCTTGGTTAGCAACCGTCGCATCTGATGGGGAGATCAAGATATCTCGAGGGTTGCTTC
Source organism: Actinomycetota bacterium (assembly GCA_947473395.1). Lineage (GTDB taxonomy): Bacteria > Actinomycetota > Acidimicrobiia > Acidimicrobiales > Microtrichaceae > IMCC26207. Next base: position 7,133 of record CANJEC010000038.1, read on the forward strand.
TCGCATTTTCGGTCTTCATGGTTTGTCAGGCAGCGAAGTACCCACTCGGTATGTTTATGACAGATGCACCCGGGTTGAGGTACCAGGCTTTCATGGTCCTCTGCATGCTTCCGATCAACCTTGGGATATCGATCGTGTTGGCGAAGAAGTTGGGCGCAGTCGGGCCAATCATTGGCTCTACCATTGGGGTCTTCTTCTTCCAAGTGTGTGCGAACTTCTTCTATGTGCGGCGCAACCTACAGAAAATGCCTGTCTGAGATGTCGATCGCTGAGGGAAGAACCCTACGGATCTACGGGAGTTTGCGGACGGCTCACCTTGAGCGCCTCAGCCAGATGGATCCCTCGCTCATGTGGTACTTGGGTACTCGACCAGACTTCGATGAGTCGCTCGTTGACCTCGAGAGCCCCCCCGCCCAGATGAGTTTGCAGAAAATTCTGCTGGGAGTAACCAAGCGGCACTTTGATCGTGTCGAGGTAAATGAACCGGCGCACGTGCTTCAATGGAAACTGCTCATTCCGGTGGTGCTGATCCTGCGCATTCGTGGATTCCTGACGAGGAGGAGGTCAACCATTGTCTCCTACTGCATCGAGAATTCTGACCCCGCGACTGTCGCTCAGCAACGTTGGGGACTCAGTGAACGTTCTGCTCGGATGCTCGCTCGGATCATGATGCAGTTGCTGGTGAGGAGCTCCGATCGACTGGCCTTTGGCAGCAGGGGTTCGCTAGAGCTCTACAGGTCTTATGTTGGAAAAGCGTGTCTCGACTCCCGATCCCGACTCTTTGAGGGTCTTCCTTCACCCTGCGCTTGTCTCGGTGACGCGCACTCGAAGCGAGACAGCAATGGTGTCCTCTTCCTAGGTTGGTTCCTCGATCGGAAGGGTATTCTGCCGACCCTGGACGCTTGGCACATCCTGCAAGGGATTCGACCTGAAACGCGCTTCACCTTGATCGGAGCAGGGTCGCTGCAACCTCAGGTGGAATCATGGGCAGCGGCCCATGGCGAAGTCAGCGTGCTCTTGGATCCACCCCGGGAGCAGATTCACCGGGCACTCCGAGAAAACTCGGTACTCGTTTTGTTGACCCAGAGAGAACAACTTGGCCTACCGATACTTGAGGCGCTCAGTCACGGGTGTGAAGTCGTGACCAACTCAATAACTGGTCTGGCAGCCTGGCTCGCCGCCCACGGGCATGAGGTGCTTGCGCCGGACTCCTCCGCACAAGCGGTTGCTGAGGCCATCGCTCTGGCGCTCGACCGAGCGGCATTGCGAGAGGGTTCTTTGAAGGATTTGCCAACCACAGATCAGCGAATTGAGGCAGACCTCTGGTTAGCCACGGGAGGCTCCAGCTAGTGGTCGAGGGTTTTCTCGGAGCGCATCCTCGCTAAGAGAACGGACCTGATGAGCATCCACGATCCGACGAAAGCCCCACCCACGGCGGCAAAGGTGCGCCGTGGGTGCGTCAGTGCTTGGAGTTTTCCATCTCGGAAGGCAACTCGCCCGGTCGCTCCAAGTGTGTGGAGGAGCCACTGCCATGCGTCGGAACTCGGCCGGTTCAAACTGGCGAACAGCAGGCGGTTTCGGCACATGTAGTAGTTGTACGTGGGCGACTTGCCCTCGGTGCCCTGAGTTGCGCCCACGGTGTGCGTCACGGTCACGTCCTGTACCACCTGTAAGTCCCCGCCGAGGTTCAAGCAGCGCTGGCTCAGGTCGACGTCTTCCCAGTAAAGGAAGTATCGAGGGTCGAATCCTCCCAGCTTGAGCCAGGTAGGAAGATCAACAAACAGGCATGCGCCGGTTATCCATCGCTCTGGTCCTCGTTGCTCAGCGGCGAACTGAGAACTCGTGCGGCCAGTGCGCAAGTTGAGTTGCCCCCCGGCAAACCAGACGGATCCATCAGGTCGATTGATGCGCGGCGACAGGAGCGTGAACTCGCAGTGGCGCCCCACCTCGTGGAGCTTGGAAAGTGCGTTGATCGTGATCGATACATCCGGGTTGAGGAGCACGAAACTTGTGCATCCCAGAGTGATTGCGTGTTCAACCCCAAGGTTCATTCCGGCACCAAACCCAAGATTCTTCGATGGGGTGAGCAGTTCCCAATTTTGCGAATGGGCAAGAGACTGAATCTGTGCGCGTTCTTGGTGGTCAGTAAAGTTGTCTAGTACGACAACCAGCGCGTCGATCTGTTGAAGGTCGAGTACCGCCAAGTTCTTCCGCAACAGTTCGTGGGACCCAAAGTTGACGACGATGATTCCGAGTCGGTTCTCGCTCATGGCTTCTGCTTCGGCCGTCGATATTCATGGTATGTGTAGCCCCATGCACCGCCCGTCATGCCAACTCCGCGAGCAAGGGTGCGTGCCCCTTTGGCCCGGTGCTGGAGCGATCCCGTGAGATAGCCGAGCAGCATTCGGGCCGTGCCAGCAACTAGGCGCAGTGTTCCCGAACCTGTCAGGCGAACGCGCTCCGCAAGGCGACCACCGGGTTGTCCGCAAAGGGCGATTGCAGCGCGGCTTGAGGAGTTGCCCGTGCGGAGTGCTCGTTGCAGAACCCATGCACGCGTCATTCGTGACAGAGGCACTACATCAATCACGACTGCTTCATCGCACCAGATCATCGTTCCACCAAGTTGATGGATCTGCCGGGTAAAGAGCGTGTCAGAACCACCGCTCGCGCTGAATCGGAGGTCAAAACGAAGTCCCCAGTTATTGATCTGTCGAAGGTCGAGAAGCAGGTTGTTCGTTGCGGCAACTTCTATCTGGGTGCCGGTCGGCATCCGTCGCCTTGTGAAGAATTCTCCAGCAGTGATCCACGGGTCAGGATCTTTGGCAAAAGTCGAGACCACAGGGCCGACTACAGCCGCCGGTTGAGTCGTGATCCACGTATCGACCAGCGTTTGAAGCCAGTGGGCGCTCGGTCGTTCGTCGTCATCAACGAAGATGAGCAGGTCTGCCTGTTGGCCCTCCGTCAACGCCCGATTGCGAGCGGCGGCAATTCCGGGGATTGGTTCGTGCACGAACCGGACGGGGCTATTCGCAAAACCAGCTGCAGACCCCATGGCGCTGGCTGCAGGATCGTTATCAATCACTAGGACCGAGGTCTTCCATGGAACAGCCTGCAATTGCTCGAGCAAGGTACTCAACGCATCTGGCAGGTCCTGAGGTCGCTTGTAGGTCAGGACGACAATAAGGATCTGCAGCGCGCCAAGTTCAGTCGGTGGAGCCATCTCAGTGCCTGAGGTCATTGCCGACCACGTGCCCGTGATGCTGTTTGGACTGCGAGGAAGATTCGATCACCATAGAGTTCTGAGTCGTGGCGCTGTTTCGCTAGCAGCGCATCAGACTCTGCCTCCTCTCGGTAGGTGTTCCAGTCTTCGGCAATCTTCTTGATTGCTGCTGCGATCGAAGTGGAATTTCCAGGCTGAACACTCTGAGCTGATTGAAAGCCTCTGACGGCTTCGATGAGGCCTCCCGATTCTGAAGCCACTACTGCGCGAGCCCCAAGCACCGCTTCCACAGCAACATTGCCAAAGGGTTCAGCTTCTAGAGAGGGAACTACGACCACATCGCACAAGGCGATCTCCCCCCAGACATCTCGCTGGAACCCGAGGAATTCGACGTTACCGTCAAGATGAAGATCGTTAACCTGCACTCTGAGTTCCTCCTCGAACCACTCGTACCCCGTGAAGGCTGATCCCACAAGGTGCAGTTGAGTCACCATCCCAAGGTCGCGGAGTTGAGCCATTGCGGAGAGAATGAACTGTGGTCCCTTTCGTGGGGAGAGTCGGCCTAGGTACAGCAGACGAATGGGATCCGTCAGCGTCTCTCGTGCTGGTTCAATCGCGCTAGGCCCCGAAATCGGATTGAGAATGACCTGAGACCGAGAGGCAAGCTTGGGGAAGGACTCGCAAACGAGATTTAGGCTGAACTCACTATTGGCTACGACAGAGGAACACAACAACAGCGGGGTGTTCAGAGCCCTCTTCTGCAAGGTTCGAGCACTGTTCTCTGCCTCGTGAACATGACAGAGCACCGGGACCCGACAGATTCGCGAGAGAAGTATCCAAAGCGGGATGGTCACGGTTGAGACGTAGACAACGTCGGCTCGTGTGGAGCGCAGAACGCGGAGGCTAGGCAGCACACTTCGACAGAGTGTGCCGAGAAAGGATGCAAGGCCCTTGGGTTGAAGAACTGACTTCCTCACCACTGGAGTTGGGCACGTTAGAACACGAGCCCCGGCTTGCTTAACGGCATCAAACAACGGGCCAGTATTTGGCAATGTAACGGTCACCGACCAACCGCGCTGAATGAGGGCGCTGACTGACTCAAGCATGACTCGGTCTGATCCGTACAGCTCCGCTCCAGGGTGAACGACCAGAAGAGACCCAGCCGCTTGATTCTTTGGCATTTCAGGGGAATCCAACTCCACGAGACGACTGCTCCCTTACGGCCACGAACGTTCAGCGGTGAGTTCCACGAACCGGTCGGAGTGCGTGTCTCGATCTGGTGGACTCGCTTAGCGAGCCGGTTGTTGACACTCTAATTCTTGGGAACCACCAGAAGGTTGTTGTAGGTGACGGTGATAGGGACGTTGGTTACTGATCCTGCGAGGTAGTTGATGACCCCGATTCCTCCGGGGCTTTGGAGGCTTGGGGTGGTATCGGTGGAGGTGAGTTGAGCGGTGAGTGGTTCTGGTTGGGTGATGTTCCAAAGTTTTGCAGTGAGGGTGGTGGTTCCGGTTCCGGTGGCTTCGAGTTTGATGCGCCAGGTGTCGCCGGGTGTGTAGGTGAGTCCGGGGAGAGCGATTGCGGAAATGGTTGTTTCAGTTCCGCTGACGATGCGCGACAGGGTGAGGGAGGTTGAGGTTGGGAGTGCTTTGGCGCGAACTCTGTATTCCGAGGTTCCGATTCTCCTTACGGCTAGTGAGCTGTAGAAGCCTCCGCCGGTTGGTGCTTTGTCGAAGGAGAGGTCGACGGTTGCGCTGACGTCGGTTGCGCTGACGGAGTTCAGGTAGCTAGCGGTGGTTCTACCTGCGGCGTTCAAGAGGTGTTTTCCTGTGCCGTTGTTGACGGAGTACCAGGCTGCGGTGCCGGTATTGGTCCATGTTCCGCCGGTGTCTGCGGTGCCGAAACTGTTCACGAGTGTCCGCTCAAACGCATCCGACGCGACGGGCGGTGGTGGGCTGGCTACCACCAGTTGATGAGAAGCCTGATGAGACCCTGAGCGGTCATCGGTGACGGTGAGGGTGATGTTGTAGGTGCCGGGGGTTGCATAGGCGTGAGTGGCGGTCATACCGGTTCCGGTGCTGTCATCTCCGAAGTCCCAGGCGTAGTTCACGATGGAGCCATCTGAGTCGGTTGAACTGCTGGCGTCGAGAGAGGCGTTGAGATTGGTGGCGGAACTCGTGAACGCCGCAACGGGAGGAACATTTGGCGGCGGCTCAGCTAAAACCGTGAGGACCTTCGCGGTTTGGGTCCAGGCATCGTCATCATCGGTGACGGTGAGGGTGATGGTGTAGGTGCCGGGGGTTGCATAGGCGTGAGTGGCGGTCATACCGGTTCCGGTGCTGTCATCTCCGAAGTCCCAGGCGTAGTTCACGATGGAGCCATCTGAGTCGGTTGAACTGCTGGCG
>CANJEC010000039.1 GCA_947473395.1 Actinomycetota bacterium
AACGGAGACCTCAATCTTCTCTCCACTCGTCAGGAGGGCTACGGCAAAGTGCTACTCGAAAGCATGGTTCACGCCACGGTCCCTGTGTTTGGGAAGAGTCCAGTTTCGGGTGAGATTTCTGGTGATGGCAGTCGCGGATTGGTGTTTCCTTCGGATGATTCGGCGCGTCTAGCTGAGTTGGTAACTACCTTGATCAGCGATCGTGAGCGTTGGGCAGAGATGGCTGTAGCGGCTCGCGACTACGCCGGCACCATGACACTTGAAGCCTTTCAGGATCGGGTGCGAGAGATGTTGCAGCGGCAGTGGGGGGTCACGCTTCGGGACCCTGCTTCAGCAGGCGGGCCAACGTGACCCAAAAGCCTCGGGGGAGCAATAGCTTTACGCTTGTTACTCAGTACTATCCACCAGAGCGAGGTGCAGCTCAGGTCCGCTTGGGTTCCATCGTGGCCGACCTTGTTAGCCGGGGAAACCGGGTCGATGTGGTGACGGCTTTGCCAAACTATCCACTCGGAAAAATCTTTCCAGGCTGGTCTCACCGACCCCTGCAGTCACGGTCCGAGAACGGTGCAAAAGTTCGCCGTGTCTGGGTCTGGGCATCGATGGGTTCGGGGTTGGGACGAATCCTGAACTACTTGTCCTTTGGTGTGATGTCATTGCTCGGCATCGGAGCTGCTCGAAAGTCTCACTGGGTCATTGTTGAATACCCGACCTTGTTCGGCGCGCTACCCGCAGTCCTGTGCGCAAAACTCCGGAGGCAGAGGGTGGTCATCATCGTTGCCGATCTGTGGGTGGACTCAATCGTCGAGATTGGAACGATTCCTGATGGGGCAGTTGTCGCTCTGCTTCGATGGGCCGAGCGGGCCATGCTGCGCAAAGCGGACGCAGTCACTGCTGTTACCGAAGGGGTTCGTGATGCCCTCCTCCTGAAGGGGGTAACGACCAAGCAGATGACCTGGCTGCCCAATGGTGCAGACACCGAAATGTTTTCGCCTGGGCCGCAGGACCCAACCGTTAGGGCTGAACTTGGCCTTGCTCCGGGTGAGCATCTGTTCTTGTATGCGGGTACACACGGCTATGTCCATGGCCTTGAGGTGGTGCTTGATGCGGCTCAGGAATTGGCTGATGAGCCTGTGCGCTTTGTGTTGGTCGGCGGAGGTTCCGAGAAGGAGTCCCTTCAACAGCAGGCAGCTACGCGCGGGCTCCGAAACGTGACCTTTCTTGACCCCGTGCCGCCAGAAGAGGTTGCGCGTCTGCTGCGATCATGCACCGCTGGCTTAGCCACTGTGCGTGAAGGCGATGTCTACCGCACGATCCGCTCGGCAAAAATGCTGCCCACCATGTCGAGCGGCCTGCCGGTGATCTATAGCGGAGATGACGAAGGATCAAGACTTGTCGCAGCAGCAGGGGCAGGGATCGTGACCGCACCAGGTGATGGCGCGGATTTGGCCCAGGCTGTTCGACTGCTGATTGCCTCGCCAGATCGAGCAGCGGAACTCGGTGCGGCTGGGCGGAAGTGGATTCAGACCAATGCCAGTTGGCATCAACTCGTTGGAAACTGGCTTGAGCAACTTGACGAGATCGCAACAGCAGGAGTGGGCGTAGCTGCTGCCACAGCCCAAGAGGTATCGCGGTGAATCTTTCGGATCTGTATCAGCGCGCACCTGTGCCCGTTCAGAATGCGTTTGCCACTGGCTATGGCCTGAAGGAACTACCGCGACGACATGGCGGCCAGTTCCGCAGAGAGGTCTTCGACCTGAATGTCCGGCAGTGGTGGCCCGAGGAAGAACTACAGGTCGATCAGGACTCGCGCCTTCGCTCAATGGTGACTTGGTGTGCTGCGAGAGTTCCGTACTACCGAGACATTTTTGGCGAACTTGGCCTTGATCCGCGTGAGATTCGCACTGCAGCGGACTTGTCTCAGCTACCCATCCTCGATAAGGAAATCGTCCGGGCGGACCCCGATCGGTTCTTACCGGATGAGCCTCGACCCAAGTTGATTGCCCAAACCACTGGTGGCACCACAGGAACTCCTGTTCGGTATTGGGCAACCCTTGCAGCAGTTCGGGCCAATTACGCCACCTACGAGGCGCGTTGTCGCTCTTGGGCAGGGGTGCACCTTGGGCAGCGGATGGCTTCGTTCCATGGGCAGCCGATCATTCCTGAATCACAGGAAGGCGGGCCTTACTGGCGTCGCAACCTTGCATTCAACCAAGTCTACTTCTCGGTCTATCACCTGAACTCGCTGACCTTGGCGGACTATGTGGAGCAGTTGGAGAACTTCCAACCCCAGGTCATTGCGGGCTACACCTCTGCAGTGCATCGCATTGCTCGAGGGTTGCTTGACGCGGGAGACATTGGGCGGGTGCGACCAACAGCGATCCTTGTGAGTTCTGAAACGCTCACCCCGGCAGTAAGAGAAGACATCCAAACAGCCTTCGGCTGCAGGGTGACCAACGCTTACAGCCTTGGTGAACTAGTCGCTTTTATTTCTGAATGCGATCACGGAGAGCTTCATATCAGCACCGAGTACGGCATCGTGGAGCTGGCCGATAACCCCGCAGGGCCGGGAAGCGAAATTATTGCTACTGGCCTGATCAACAAGGGAATGCCGCTCCTTCGCTACCGAACCGGCGACCTTGCCATACCTGCTGATCCAGTGCCCTCCGCCTGCGGCCGCGGGTTGCCTCGAGTAAGCGAAATCATCGGGCGCGTGGACGATGTGGTTCGGACTCCTGAGGGCGCGACTGTAGGTCCAGCGCCAATGAGCTTGGCCTTTCAGCGAGTTCCCAACCTGCGCCGCGCACAGGTGCGTCAAGATTCCCTCGAAGAGATCACCGTGCTGCTCGAAGTTGATACTGCCTTCAGTAGCGGGGACGAAGAGTTTCTAGTGGGCGAGTTGCGAAAGCGTCTCGGGCCATCGATTCGGCTGCTCGTTGAGAAAGTCCCAACCGTGCCCAGAACCTCTGGTGGCAAAGAGCGACTCGTCGTGTCCTCTCTGACCCCTCAGGAGGGTTCGCAGTGAGGTACCGACTAGGTCATCGATTTGATGATCGATTCTCTGCCATCGGTCCGCGGATTGGGTTCGTAGGAATTCATTCCGGCGGTCGAAAAGAGCAGCCGGTGAGTCAGAATGAAACGCTCGGACGGTTGTTTCAGCAGTCGGGTTACCGCATTCGGCGAGCGTCTTCAATCAAGAACCCAGCACTGCGAACTGCTCATCAGATTGTTTCCATTCTGCTGTGGCGCAGGGTGGACCTGTTAGTCATTGCAGTGTTTTCTGGCACCTCATTCTGGATTGCTGAGCTAGCTACTCGCCTCGGCAGGCTCACCGGGAAACGCATGGTGCTGTTTCTACATGGCGGCAATCTTCCCATATTCGGCCCAGAGCACCGGGTGTGGGTGGAGCGGGTCTTTGACCGGGCCGACCTTGTACTTGCTCCCTCTGAGTTTCTGGCAGAGACCTTCCGCGAATGGGGGGTGGACGTCAGAGTGATTCCTAATGTGCTCGCAATAGAGAACTATGACTACACCGTCCGCACGGAGCCCCGTCCAAACCTTTTGTGGATGCGAACCTTTCATGAGCACTATGACCCCACCATGGCCGTTCGAGTCTTTGCGCGGGTTCTAGAAAAGTTCCCAGAGGCCAAGATGACGATGGGGGGCGCAGACCACGGACTCCTAGAAGCCACTCGAGCCGAGGCGCGCCGCCTTGGAGTTGATTCGCAGATTCAATTCCCCGGTTACATGCTCGCCGAGGCCAAGCGGCGTGCCTTCGCAGAGAACGATATTTTCTTGAACACCAACGTTGTAGACAACATGCCGGTCAGCCTGCTCGAAGCCTGCGCATCCGGCCTTGTTCCGGTTGCCACTGCCGTTGGTGGGATCCCGGCGCTGGTCACCGATGGCCATGACGGCGTCCTTGTGGAGTCCGGCGATGACGAGGCCATGGCTCAAGCCGTATGCGATCTCTTGAGTAACTCTGATCGATATTCGGCAACTTCTGCTGCTGCGCGAGCGCTTGCCGAGAAGTCATCTTGGCCTCAGGTGAGAGAGCGCTGGGAGGAGGAGTTATCCTTGCTGCTGCCAGGGGTTGCAAGCCCATGATCTACGCCCCTGAAAACCGTGGGCAGTTCATGCGGGGGACTACTCAGAAGAAGCCGGGGAGTGATTGTGGCAGGACAGGTGCAGAGTGAGGGGACTGCAGGCGGGGTGGCCGTGCGCACAGCTAATGAGCAAGACCTTGCGGCAGTTGCGGCGCTACATGTTCATGCCTTTCCTGGCAGCGTTCTCGGAGAACTTGGAGTTGAAGCCGTCCGGCGCAGTTACAAGTGGCAACTGACTGGACCTCATGATTTGACTGCGCTGGTGACCACTCAGGCCGGCACGGTTACCGGCTTCCTCTTCGGTGGGGTATTTCGCGGTTCAACCATTGGTTTCGTCAAGGCCGAGCGATGGTTCTTGGTCTCGCGAGTAGCGCGGCATCCTGGGATACTGCTCAGAGGGGTGGGCTGGAAGCGGATCGCTCTAGGGGTCCGACTGCTTCTTCGCAGGTCACAAACACCAGTAGCTGAAAAGCCCGATGCAGTTCCTCGCAAATCCTTCGGTGTGCTCGCTATTGCTGTAGACCCAACATCTCAGGGCCAAGGGCTCGGCGCGATTCTGATGGCCGAAGCAACTGCGAGGGCAACTGCGCAAGGGTTTCTTGCTATGCACCTGACGGTTCATCCCACGAACGTCTCTGCGGTGGCGTTCTATCGCTCGCTCGGATGGGTTGAACTCAACGAACCAAACGGAAGTTGGGTCGGCCGAATGACGTTGTCACTTGAAGCCGATTCTGCCGCAGACCAAGACCCAGCCTGACGCAGTCATGCAGAGGAAATCAGGCAGAGGAATTCATGCTGAAGTAATCGGGCAGAGGGATTCATGCTGACGCGGTACCGCCAAGCTTTGCAGTTGCTGCTGCTCGGGATGATCGCAACCTTGGTGCTCTTTGGTTTGTATCTGGTCTTTTTGCGCACCGCTCCGGGGCAAAGCTTTGATGACATTGCCTTTGAAGGCCGCAAAGCCACCCGACTCGCTGCCCGACGCCCGGCAACCTTTCTGGTACACGTTCTGACCATCCCGTCAGTGCTGTTGGGGTGTGCATGGATAGCAGTGGACACCGTTCGCAGGGGGTGGTGGCGCACTGGTGTTGTAGCGCTGAGTTCAGTTGCACTGACGATGGTGTTTGCTCGATTACTGAAGGGTGCTTTGATTCGACCCGAGCTTGTTGACCTTGCCTATGCAAGTTCGCGCAACACGCTCCCGAGTGGTCACGCAGCAGCCATCATGGCTGTGCTGCTAGCCGCAGTGTCTGCATGTCAGGCAACGACTCGCGCCTTTGTTGCCTCAGCTGCCGCACTGCTCGCTGCGGTCTATATGACTGCTCTCATTGGATCTGGGTGGCACCGGCCCAGCGACGTAGTAGCCGGGATGGCTCTTGCTGTTGCCGTCGCATCCATCGCCACTGCGGCTCGGCTGGCACTGTTTGAGGATTCTGCCAACCCGGTTGGCAACGCAGGCTGGCTCTACCAGAACCTGGCACTGCCGGTGCGAGTTGGATTGCTACGGCCTGTGCGAGTAGTGGGCGTCGTGTCACTCGGGGCGGTGATCTTGCTTGTCTTGTTACAGAACCCAACCTCGAATCAGAGCCATTCCCTGTTGAGCTACATCCTTGTGGTGCTGGCCAGTTGCCTGTTTGGCATGGGTTCGGTGTTCGTGTTTGCTCAGATTCTTGGGTGCCCAAGACTGCCTAGCGAACCGGAAACAGAAACCGAAATACCGTCTCGAGAAGCTCGCTGATCTCATCAGCAGCCTTGGCATAGTTGCGCTTTGACCCTCCCATAGGGTCGGCCACGTCGAACTGCGTTTCACGCGATAGGACTGCACCGGGTAGCCGCAGCGCGTTGGCTTGGCGGATCCAGTCGCTCACCGAGAGTGTGGTCGGCCGCCACCCAACAATTGGAGCAAGCTCTGCGAGTTCCTTGAGCGGGAACGACTTAAGCACAGCGTCAACATCAAGCTCTGCAATAGCGGTCAGGTGTCGGCGTTCCATGGTCAGGATCAGGTCTGCTGCGCCGATGGTGTCTGGGTCTATCTGCCGACTCTGGTGCTTACTCAGGTCAAAACCACGAGTGCGCATCGCGTTGACCGAGCCGCTAGTTGCGGGCTTTTCACCCTCGAGCATCCCAGAAGAGACCACCACAGAGTCAACGCCACGCTCCTCAAGCTGATTCGCAGCGATGACTTCTGCCATTGGTGAGCGGCACTGGTTGGCCGTGCACATACAGAGCAGTCTGAAAACGCTCATCAGGGGTGGCTCAAAATTGGCAGCGAGGATTCGGGAACTGAGGCGGCTACTACTTCTTGCAGCCGCTTGGACTCTCCACCGGGCAATACATGTCGAATCAAGCTGGTCACCACCAACAAGTCCAGACGCAGCGAGGCGTTCGTAAGATACCAGCGGTCGATCGCTAACTTCACGGGCACAACTACTCGCTGGTATGCGTCGCCATGGTTGTCTTTGTCGATTTCACTCCGCTCCCAATCGCCCACGATCAGTTGGGTGGGGCCGGCAATTCCCGGTGGGACGGTGAGGACCTGCTGCCAGACTGGATTCTCTAGGTCTACAAAATCGGGGGCTTCGGGCCGTGGTCCCAGCAGGCACATCTCGCCCAGAGCAACGTTGTACAGCTGTGGTAGCTCGTCAAGATGTAGCGAACGCATGCGAGCGCCAATTGGTGTGATTCGCTGATCGTTTGTGCTGGTAAGCGAAAGCCCGGATGCGTGTCCCTCGGCTGTGTCCACTCGCATGGAGCGGATCTTCCACATGCCAAAGGTCTGGCCGTTCACTCCGACACGTGGGACGGTGATCAGTGGTGACTCCCCATCATGGCGACGTACCAGAACGGCTAGTAGCCCCACGAGGGGCGCTGTCAGCACTGCAAGAATGGCGCCGAGAATACGGTCAACAATCAGACGGATTGAGAGCCATGTCGACATTGAACTCCTCACCTCAATTTGTCAGGGCTTGGCTCAGCACGGAGCAGACCCGCTCTACATCTGAAGAGCTGAGCATCGTGTGGAATGGCAGGCTCAGGGCTCGATCTACGTAGGTGTCGGCAACAGGGGTTCCACCAGGGCCAGAGCTCAACCCGTTATCTGCAAACCAATTAAAGGTATGCAGCGGTCGGAAATGCACGCTTGATCCGATGGACTCTGCCGAGAGTTCTTTCTGAACCAGTGATCGATCCACGCCCTCGGGTAGCAGAACGACCATCAGGTGATCGGCCCCACCTTTGGGAAGCTCCTTTGGCACGATCTGCAAACCCTCAATGCCGCCGAGTAGTTCACGGTAGTGCAGAGCCAACTCCCGTCTGCGTGCCTGCAGGTCAGAAAATCGAACAAGTTGAGCGCGAGCGATCGCTGCAAGAACGTCAGGCAGGTTGGCTTTGAGGCCGTCGCCCAAAATGTCATATCCCTCGGTCTTGGCACCGGGCGTGTAGCGCGCCCAAGCATCTCGGCTCAGACCATGTAGTCGAAAGGACTGAGCGAAGGCCGCTAGTTCTGCGTCATCGGTTGCTAGCGCTCCGCCTTCGGCCGAAGTCAGGTTCTTGGTGGCGTAGAACGAAAAACAGCAGCCAGCTGTGCCTTTTCCACCGATCATGCCCCGCTCATCTTGTGCGCCAAGTGCGTGAGCTGCGTCCTCTATAAGCGGCACGCCGGCATCGGCGCAGAGCTGATGTATTTGCGTCGAAAGTGGCGTGCCAGAGAAGTGCACGCCAATCACGGCATCAAGGCCGCCGTCCTCAAGAGCTGCTGCGAGTGCTGTGGGGGACAGGTTGAACGTGTCCGCTTCAATATCGAGTGGGACTGGCCGCAGCCCACGGTGAAACGGAGCAATGGCAGTAGAGACGAAAGTCCAAGTCGGGACCCCGATGCGAGATCCTTCTGGCAGGCCGAGATGAGCTGAGGCAATCTCGAGGGCTGCTGTGCACGAAGACATTGCAACCACGTGTTCAACGCCAAGGTATTCAGCTAGTTCCGCCTCGAGCGACTTGCATTCCTCGCCAGTGGTGATCCAACCACTTAACAGCGCCCGCTCAGCGGCTTCTACTTCTGCACGGCCAATGTCTGGGGCAGAAAAACGAATTTCATTTGCTGACATATGCGAGGCCACCCCTTGTTTTGCGCTTCTCGGCTCCTGCCGAAACCTGCTCGGAATTCCCTGAGCTACTTGTCTGAATCTACTGCGAAAGCTGCGTTTTGCGGTTTCGCTCAGGCGGCGCGAACAGATATTTGCAATTTTTGGTGCCTTTGCTTTGGCCTCGGGTCGCGGTCCTGAGTAGTCTCCCAGCCGATGGCGAATCCGCTTAGCGACTTCCTCCGCTCCTATCTCACCGTCGGGATCTTCGTGGGCCTCAGCTTTTTGCTGTTTGGTCTTCTACTGCTGATCTCGTGGGCACTTCGGCCGAACCGCCCGCAGGCCGGTAAGTACAAGACCTATGAGTCTGGTGTTGACCCAGTGGGAACGATGTGGTCGCAGAGTCAGGTTCGCTACTACATCTTTGCGCTCCTGTTCGTCATGTTTGACGTTGAAGCGGTCTTCATCTTCCCGTGGGCTACCCGCCTCGAGGCCTATGGCTATTTTGGTCTCATCGAAATGTTCATCTTTATCGGGGTTCTGCTGCTCGGGCTTGTATATGCCTGGCGTAAGGGAGTTCTTAAATGGGCCTAGGACTCGTCGAGAGCGGAAAAATGCCAAAGCCGCTGACCACGCTGCTGAACATGTCTCGCAAGTACTCAATCTGGGTCTACCAGTGGGGACTTGCCTGCTGTGCAATCGAGATGGGCGCCGCGTTTGCTTCCCCACGATATGACGTCATGCGTTTGGGTGTCATTCCGCTGCCCGCCGGACCCCGTCAGACAGACCTAGTGGTTATCTCGGGCACCGTGACAGACAAAATGGCTCCCTCGATTCGTCGGCTCTACGAGCAAATGCCCGACCCGAAGTACGTCATCTCTATGGGATCCTGCGCCAACTGCGGCGGGCCCTACTGGGATAGTTACTCCGTCACCAAGGGTGTGGATCAGATCATTCCAGTCGACGTCTACGTTCCTGGATGTCCGCCGCGCCCAGAGGCGCTGCTAGAAGGAGTTGTCATGTTGCAGGAGCGCATCCTGCATGAAGACATGGCCGAGCGCTGGCGCGGTGCGCCACTTGTGGTCGAGTGAGCACCCATGTCTGACCAAAGCGAAACTCCCCTAGACAACCAAGAAGCTGCCGAAGTTGCATCGGTTGAGCCGGAAGGCCCCACAGATGAGGCTCGCGAAGCCCTGCTTGGCAGGTTTGTCGAAGCACTCGGTGACGCAGTTGTTGATTCTCACATCCTGGTCGACAAAGACCTCTGGATTCGAGTGTCCGCAGATGCGTGGCATGAAGCGGGCGAGGTAGCACGCAACCAATTGCAAGCTAGGTACTTCGGTTTCTTGTCAGTTATCGACTGGATGCCATCCCCGTTCGGGCGTTCTATGGATTCCGAGGTTGACCGCCTTTTGGAGGTAGCTGCTGGCGAGCATGTAGAGCCAGATGCTGCTCAATCCTCAACCGGTTCTGGACCAGATCAGGGCTTTGAGCATGGGTTTGCCGGAGGAGAGACTCGATTCCAAGTCTTTGCCAGGGTTGCTCATATCGGCGAGCAGGGCAGTAACTGGGGAGTCACACTCAAAGTTGACGTACCCGATGACACCCTGGCTCTGGGCACTTGGACCAAGGTGTACGCAGGTGCTGACTGGCATGAGCGCGAGGCTCATGAGATGTTCGGGATTGACTTTACGGGTCACCCAGCTCTGCGCAACATGTATTTGCCCACGGGATTCGAGGGTCACCCGCTACGTAAGGACTTCCCCCTGCTCGCCCGCCACGTCAAGCCCTGGCCGGGAATTGTGGACGTTGAACAAATGCCAACAAGTCCTGCAGATGCAGCCGAAGACGCTGGCACAAAAGACGCTGGCACAGCCGAAGGGGCAGACGCATGACTGCGATAACTGACCGGCAAAAACTGCAGTACATCGCGGCCAAGGCTGCTGATGCTCGGGTCAATGTTGAGCTCGAGACAGAGGGCATGATCCTGAACATGGGTCCTCAGCACCCGGCCACGCACGGCACGCTCAGAATTGTCGCCAAGCTCGATGGCGAGCAGGTCGTGGCTGCAGAGCCCATAGCTGGATACATGCATCGCGGGTACGAGAAGCTGACCGAAGTGCGCACCTACCCGCAGATTACGGCGTTAGTGAATCGCATTGATTGGCTGGGCAGCTTTGCGAATGAGGTGCCCTTCATCTTGGCCTCTGAGCAACTCATGGGAATCGAAGCACCGCCTCGGGCTCAGTGGATTCGCACCCTGCTCTTTGAGATGTCTCGGGTTGCAAACCTGATTCTGTTCCTAGGCGATATGGGCGTGCAGCTCGGAGCAGTAACTCCAGCCTTCTATGCTTTCCGCGATCGCGAGTTTGTGCTCGATCAGATCGAGGCTGTGACGGGCGGACGTTTTCACCCGAACTTTGACCGCATTGGCGGCCTCAAGGACGACCTGCCCAAGGGCTGGTTGGTAGAGACCAAGAACGTGATGAACAAAGTACGTTCGTTCTGCGATGAGATCGAAGGTCTCTTCATGAACGCCGAGATCTTTGCCAGTCGAACTCGCGGCATTGGTGTCATTCCAACAGACGTTGCCATGCAGTACGGACTCTCGGGTGCGAATGCTCGAGCCTCGGGCATTGACTGGGATCTGCGTCGCGACGCTCCATTTGGCTTTGTCTACCCCGAGCTTGACTGGAAGGTCTGGACGCACCCTGATGGCGATTCGTTCGCTCGGTTCTGGGTGCGCCTGCAAGAGGTTCGTGAGTCGACCAAGATGATCGATCAGATCTGTGATGGTGTACCCGGCGGGCCGATCATGGCCAAGGTTCCTCGCATCATCAAGGTGCCTGCTGGTGAGGCCTATGTGGCCACAGAGAACCCCCTCGGAGAGATGGGTTTCTACGTCGTCTCAAAGGGCGAACTCACTCCGTTCAGAGTCAAGATTCGTTCTGCCAGTTTTAATAACGTCTCGATTACCCCCTGGCTTTTGCGCGGCGTGTATGTTCCCGACATCATCACCATCTTGGCTTCGCTCTATTTCATCCTGGGAGACATCGACCGATGACCCAGGCAGTCCTCTATCCGATCCTGGGACTCGAACTTGCCTACTGGCAAGAGACGGCGATACGCGTCCTGTTGGGCCTCGTTGCTCTGCTGCTGCTGACCGGCGGCGTGGTGTATTTGTACTTGTTCAAGTTTGTGAGCTTTATGCAGAGCAGGCTTGGCCCGATGGAGGCTGGGCCGTATGGCTCGATGCAGCTACTCGCAGAGGTCGGCAAGTGGCTACAGAAGGAAGACATCTTCACCGAGGACTCGGATAAGTTCATCTTTGGTATTGCTCCGGCAGTGGTGTTGGCCTCTACGTTCTTGATGTTCGTGGTCATTCCCGCAGGCCCGAACGCTGTGGTGGCTGACCTCGGGACAGGCATCTACTTCGTCTTAGCGATGTCCTCGCTGTCAGTTATTGGCATTCTGATGGCCGGTTGGGCCTCGGCCAATAAATATGCGCTCATGGGTGCTCTACGAGCGGGCGGGCAGCTCATAGCGTATGAACTTCCCTTGATCCTTGCCGTAGTCGGCGTAGTGATTTCTGCTGGCAGCCTGAACTTGCAAGACATCGTCGCAGCGCAGTCAGACGGAGCCATCTTTGGCTGGACTGGTATTGGCAATCCCTACATCCTCACTCAGATTGTTGGCTTCACTATCTTCTTGATAGCGGTGCAGGCTGAGCTCACCCAGACCCCGTTCGATATGCCCATCGCCGAGTCCGAACTTGTCGCCGGTTATCAGGTGGAATACACCGGAATTCGGTTCCTGGTGTATTTCATTGCCGAGTTTGCAACTGCAGTGGCCTTCGCAGCAGTGGCCTCGACTCTGTTCCTAGGTGGATGGCAATTGCCCGGTGCTTGGGGAATTTCTGACGGCGCCATGAACGCAATCGGGCCGATCATGATCTCTATCAAGGCAGTGCTCTTAGTGGGCGTAGTGTTCTGGGTTCGCTTCAGCCTTCCTCGCTTTCGTG
>CANJEC010000040.1 GCA_947473395.1 Actinomycetota bacterium
CTCGAGGCCGATCAGCCGCTGCAAGAATTTTGCGCCCAGATTCATGTTGGTTCGCCGAGCACGCAGTGCGCGAGCAAACCGGTCAGCAGATGGCACCTGATCAAGCGCCGCCCGGTCCATGGTCACATCCCCATGGCCCTCGAGCAGGCTCATCAGGCCACCGACTCGGTCCATTGCTTCGCGCTGCTCGGGGGAAGCAAAGAGCGCAACAATGCCGCCATCTTCAAGCGGGTTCTTGCGAGTACGCACACCGTCCGCAACACGACCGACTGCCGCAAACAGTCGCTTAGGGTCCGGCTCTGCAGCACCCATCAATTCAGTGACCAGTCCAAGAAAGTAGGGGCGCAGCCAAGGCACCCCCGTGAACTGCGTGCGATGAGTGACCTCGTGCAGCGCCACCCACAAGCGAAACTCATCAGGCGGAAACCCGTGGCGCTTTTCTAGGCCCAAAATATTTGGCCCCACGTAGTACACCAGGTCTTGGTCCTCTGGGTTTTCTTCCTCGAGGACCAACAGGTCGTACTGGCCGAGCACCCGACTCGACATCCAGCCGAGCAGCCCACCGAGTTCTACCGCGGCCACTTTGCCGCCGAGCGAGCCTGCCGCGCCGCCACCTAGTTCATCGAGTCGCCCCAAGACTGGTCGTAGCAGTCGTTGATAGCTAGCTAAGTTGGCGCGCACCCAATCGTTGCGGTCCACAACCCGAGCTCTTGCTTGACCCGCAGCTGAGGTCAGGCCAGTTTCTGCCTCTACGTAGACCTGCGCACGGGCCGTCATCTCTTCAAAGTCACGCGCCATTCCAGCGGCGTGATACGAGGACGCGAACGGCTCCGATCCAGAAACGCGGGTTGCTACTCGCTCGGCGAGTGCCCAATCCACTGCGTCTCCCATGTGGTGAAGCCCGTCTCAGTTCTCAGATTTTGGATAACGGGTGCTCGACACCTTGGTGACGTACAAGCCAATGATCAGGCCAAGCACAGCCACGGCTGAGATTGCTAACACCACTGCTAACCAAAAATGCCAGACCATATCTGCTGCCAACAACATCTCTCTATCTTATGACGACTGAGCTCGGCTGCAACAGCCGGGCCCCTTCAGCGCCTAGCTAGCGGGCTGTCGAAGACGGCGTAGTAGTTGTCTGAGTCGACTCGCTGCAGGGATAAAAGTCTTGCTTGCGAATCCACTTTCGGCATTGGTGACACCGGCTTGCAGCGCCGGCACACAGACCGCTGCAATGGCGGCACTGCGTTGTGCTGCTCATGTCTTACCTCCACTGTCTGCCGAGAAGATGCCCGGCTGATTGGTACTCCTCACTCAGTGAACAGCGGGGCTGAACTAGTTGCAACGGGTAAAACTGCTGATTCGTCACACCTGTGAGTACGCTTCGGAACGTGCTCTCAGAAATTCTTGATGACGGATCACAGCGCGAACTACCAACTCCAGAGACTTCACGCTCCGGCAGCTCTGCAAATGTGCTTGCCATCTGGATTCAACGATGATTGCATCGCCGCCTATCTTTCGAATTATAAATACAATTTGCATGTAAACTGAGTTAGACTGGACTATGCGTAGAACCGCTGCAGATGCCGAAATCACTCGGCTTGAGATCCTTTCAGAGGCAAGGTCCTCCTTCGCTCGTGACGGGTATGCCGGCACCCAACCAGCAGACGTGGCCGAACGCTGTGGAGTCACTCGGGGTGCCGTCTATCACCACTTTGTTAGCAAAGCTGGGCTGTTCGAGGCAGTGCTGATCGAATTGTCGGAGGAGCTTGATGCCGCGGTTACTGCCGCAGCGGGCAAAGCCCCCGATACCCGATCTGCGCTGGAGGATGGCGCCCGAGCCTGCATCAAATTCATGGGTAAGTCCGAGTACCGACAGATAGTTGTAGAGGACGGGCCAGCAGTGGTCGGCCTGCAACGATGGTACGAGATTGACCGCTCCATTGGTCTTGGCAACATGGAACTGGCTTTGGCCATTCTTGAATCCGAAGGGAACTTGGCAGTGGCCGCCTCCGATGGCCTTGCACGAGCCTTGTTTGGCGCTCTGACCGAACTCGGCCTTGCCTACTCAAGATCTGAACTCAAGCTCGAAGAGGCCACCGATGCCTTTGTTCAACTGATACATCAACTAGGCGTGCGGTCCGGCTGAGCAACCGCTCGGCAACAAAGCTGGAACTGCGCCTGCCACTAAGATCCAACTGATGGATTTCGGAGCTCTACTCGTACTGATCACTGGACTTGTTGTGTTCCTCACCCTTGCGGGTCTGCTCGTGGACCGGCCGGAATGGGGAATTCCCCTGGTAGCGCTCGGGGCGGCTGCGACGGTATCTGGGTTTACGCGGGCGCTGTCCTCATTTGGCGGATTCTCCGTGTATGTCGGTGATGCAGCATCGGCCGCTCTTTTGGTTGCGCTTGGAATCCAACTCCTGGCGGGCCGACCCCTGAGGCGACCTGCATTCGGCTGGGCGGGCTTGCTGTTACTTGCCGCCCTGGCACTGCTTCGCGGCTTGGGCGCATTTGGCGTGCAGGCCGTTGTGCAGTCCTACCGGAACGAGCTTCAACTTCTTTGCGCAGGACTGTTCTTTGCGGCCCAGCAAATACCGCTTGCTCGGGTGGAGTTGTTTCTGCGACGAACCTGGGTAGCAATCGGGATTTGCATGAGCGCTGTCGCAATCCTCTTCGTTCTCCGATTCGGTCTGAACTCTTCGGTTCCAGGCCGAGATAGACCGCTGAATGCCTCGCAAGCTTTGCTCACCTCACAGGCAGTTTTTTTCCTGCTTGCCCGCGGTCGTCAAGGAAAGTCCTACTGGCTCGCCGCGTACCTCGGGTTCATCGTGTTGCTATCTCAGCAGCGAACTGTATGGATCGCCACCCTTCTAGCGACGTTTGCCATCTGGAGCGTCCTAGCTCCGAGTGGACGACTCAAGCAACGGGTGAGTGCCGCTGTCGGTGCTTTGGTTGCCCTGCTCATCGCACTGATGACGGTGTTATCAGAAACTGCGCCGGGAGTAGCCCTGCAAAAAACGGTGAGCGAGGATCACACCCTTTTGTGGCGTGTTGAAGGCTGGAGCTTCTTGGTGTCCCAGCAGATTCATGGCCTCGGTCTGAACCTTGCGCTTGGCAATCCGGCCGGAAAAGGCGCTGCACGCCGAGTAGGTGGGCAATTCATCACCGTCTCGGCTCACAGCCAATGGATTACCGAACTTCTTGCCGGCGGAATCATCGCTTTGATCTTGTTTGCACTCGTCACGGTGGTACCCCTTACCAAAACCTGGCGTCAGGACTTGAAACTCAGAGTCCCCAGCCCACTCCTAGCAGTCACCGTCGCCGCCATGACCTTTACGATTAGTTATCAGCTAGGGCCGGAACAAGGAGTTCTCTTTGGGCTCCTCGGAGCCACCCTCGGAACTCAGGCCGCCATTACGAATCAAGCAAGGGGTGCCGAGGACCACAGAGTCGTAGAGGCGCATCCGAGTGGATAACTCAACTGGGCCGACGGTCCCAACTGTGGCCGTGGTCCTTGCTACTCATAACCGCCGCAGCAGCACCCTTCGCTCTCTAGCGTCACTGTTAGTTGCAGCAGATACTGCAAACGCGCAGATTTCTGTCATCCATGTTGATGACGGTTCGAGTGACGGCACCGCCCAGGAGGTCCTTCGCCTGATCCCAGATGCCCAGCAGATTCTGACTGACGGCAACCAGTATTGGGCAGGGGCGATGCGACAAGGACTCGCACTCGCCTATCAGTCAAACCCCGACTATGTGCTCTGGCTCAACGATGACGTCCTGCTCTACCCCGACGCTCTGAAGGAACTCCTGGCAGTCTCGAATAACCCCGCGGCCCTAACCATTGCAGTAGGTGCACTCGTTGAGCCTGGCACCGACACCTGCAGCTATTCGGCAGTAACTGCACAACGAACTTGGAGGAACACGGTCTTTGGTCTGCTGACCCCTGACCAAGCCAACAGCGCAACTGCTGCTGACACTATGAATGGCAACTTGGTGCTGCTCCCTCGCGCTGTCTACCAGCAAGTTGGCAACTTCGATCCGGTTTTTCAACACGGCATGGCAGATTACGACTACGGCCTGCGCGCCACTCAGAGATTCGGCTGCCGCATTGCAGTGAGCAGCAGGTTCCTTGGCGAGTGCGCTCGCAACCGTACCGAAGGCACCTTCCGTGACCGCTCGCTCGGCCTGCGAGAACGATGGAAACTCTTGCTCGACCCCAAGGGGCTTCCGCCAAAGCAGTGGATTCACTTCCAGCGCTGCCACGGCGGTCCAACTTGGCCCATCGCAGCTATATCTCCGTATGTGCAGACCCTTATTCCACGGCGACTCAACCAAACCGACAGAGCGCCTGCTCATGGAGTCGGTAGCGATAAGGCCGCTGAGGTGGTCATTTTGTATAAGTCACTGCCCCATTACCGAGTTCCGCTGTACGAACTCATGCGTGAGCAACTAGCTCAAAGCAATGTCACGCTCCGACTCATTGTGGGCCAACCAGATGCCGTTGAGTCAACAAAGAATGACACCGGTGAAATCTCTTGGGCAGAACAGGTTCAGAACCGGCAGCTTCCGGCGCGTGGCCAATCACTTATTTGGCAGCCTGTTCTTCGATCTGTCCGACATGCCGACCTAGTGGTGGTCGAGCAGGCAAGCAAGCTCATCGTGAATAACCTCTTTGCCGTTTGGCGTCGCTTCGGCGGGCCACAGCTTGCACTCTGGGGCCACGGGATTAACCGCAATACAGCCGCTAGCTCGGCAGCGGGCGAGTGGTGGAAAAAACTCATGCTCCGCCAGTCGAACTGGTTCTTTGCTTACACCTCGGGAGTCGCCGAGGACGTCATCTCCATGGGCGTTCCGCTAGGACAAGTCACCGACTTACATAACGCAATTGACACGCGCCAACTGAGCGGGTTTCGCGATGCAGTCTCAGATGAGGAGTCGGAACAAACCCGCTCGGAATTAGGCCTCGGCGCCGGGCCAGTAGGGCTCTATGTGGGATCTCTCTACAAGGAGAAAGCACTGCCATCTTTGGTACAAATTGGTGAGCAGATTCGCTCAATCATTCCGGACTTTGAGCTCATAATTGTTGGGGACGGTGAGGAGCGTCCGGCACTCGAAGCACTCGCAAGATCGCGACCGTGGCTGCATCTTCTTGGAACGCTCTTTGCAGCAGAGCTTGCTCAGGTCGCATCTGTTGCGTCGCTCATGATGATCCCTGGGTGGGTCGGCCTGGTGGTGTTGGATGCTGGGGCGCTACGCCTGCCGATCATCACCTCAGATCGGCCCGATCACAGTGTCGAAATCGACTACGTCACCGACGGAGTCAACGGCTTGGTCTGCCCGGTTGACGAGACGTCTGCGGCGGCGATGATTTCCGAGTTACTTCAGGACCCTGATCGCTTGGCTCGCATGACTGCTGCCTCGCGCAAGCTTGCCGATGAGACCACGATCGAAAATATGGCCTCTCGGTTTACACAGGGGATCTTGGACTGCCTTGCTCAAGAGTCACGGTCTTGAGCACGCCAGAAGAAATCACGCTTGGCGAGCAGACAAGGAACAATCTGCGAGTTCTTGTTGTTGCGTATGTCTGTTCGCCCAAGTTGGGCAGCGAGGCCGGCATCGCTTGGAATTGGGTATCCCATTTTGCTGAGTTGGGGTGCGAAGTTGACCTGCTCACCACTAAACGATTCGTAGATGATCTAGAGCCAGCTATCAAGGCTTCTTCTGGCCTGATCAAGCTGCACGCTATTGAGGCGCCATCTACTAGAGGGTTGCCCTCGCAGGTGGCCGTTTACGCTGGCTACCTTCGTTGGCAGACCGCAGCGCTGCGCTACGCCCGAACAACTGACCTACTCAACCAAGCTCAGGTCATTCATCACATCACTTGGAGCAGCCTGTTTTGGGGTTCTCGGTTCCACTCCGAAGGGCCGCCCTTGATTTTTGGCCCAATCGGTGGCGGGCAGATTGCAGATTTTCGTCTTGGCACACCGATGAGTCGCGGTGCCTACCTCAAGGAAAAATCTCGAAGCGCTGGGATCCGCTTGATCCGATTCAACCCACTCGCGGTTCGAACTGCGCGACACGCAGACCTCATCTTGGCCACCAACTACGAGACTCTGCGAGTAGTAACGCAGCTCGGGGCTAGCTCTGCACAGCTGATGCCGGACTCAGCCCCACCACCTGCTGTGATGTCGACTCAGCCAACTGAAGCCGAGCAGCACCATCATGGACGGGTGATTTGGATTGGCCGAATGGTGCCTATCAAAGACCCGGTCCTAGCCGTGGAAGCCTTCGCAGAACTTGCACAGCGAATGCCCGAGGCCACCTTGGACATGTTCGGCTCTGGCAGTGAACTGGCGCGCGTTGAACGCAGAGTCGCAGAGCTTGGATTGCGAGATTGTGTGCAGCTACACGGCCATGTTGATTGGGCCACGCTTCCCGGCCATCTTGATCGCTCTCGGGTGTTCCTGATTAGCAGTCTCCGCGAGTCGTTAAGTTCGCAGATGATTGAAGCTCTCGGCCGAGGAGTCCCGATCGTAGGAATCAATCAGCATGGCGTGGCCGCCTTTATACCAACTGACTGCGGCCACCTCGTTGAAGTCGGGGAGAGAGCAGCAGTTACTGCAGATCTCGCTGCAGGGCTCGCAGGTATTTTGGCGCTTTCGGACTCGGAGTGGAGCAAAGTTTCGGCCCGTGCTCGTGCTGCTGCTGAGCACATGGCCTGGCCCGAAAAGGCAGCTGAATTACTGGTTACGTTCAAGAAACTGACCGAGCGAGCAGTCCGGTAAGGTGAGCAATCTCATCGCAACGATGACCAGGGAGTACAGAATGGCAGCCGGGTGAACACTGCGATCAAGAAACTTCTGGACTCAACCTCGGGTCGCCTTGGCATAGCCATCACGCGCAAGAAGCCGGACCCACTTGGTGGCCTGGTAGATCTGATCAACCGCCTTGAAACAAACCTTGTGATTGACGTTGGAGCAAACGCAGGCCAGTACGCACTCGCGCTTCGTAGCCACGGGTACAGCGGCAGGATCGAATCATTTGAACCAGTGTCGGCACCGTACGCGGCGGCTGTGGCGGCCGCATCCTTAGATGCTCGGTGGAACGTGCACAACTTCGCACTGGGGTCCACCGAGGGCACTGCGCAAATCCATGTTGCGGGGAATGCCGCAGCTAGCAGTTCGTTGCTACCCATGCTGAGTCGTCATGAGCGATCAGCACCACATTCTCAATACGTTGCCGACGAGACGATTCGAGTTCGACCTTTGGCTGACATGGCGGAGGAGCTCAATCTGGCAGAGGGCGTATTTCTCAAGATTGATACGCAGGGGTTTGAGCGAGAGGTACTCAAGGGCTGCGGTGATCTCATCCCAGACGGAGTAGTTGGTGTACAACTCGAACTTTCGCTACTCCCCTTGTATGAGTCCGGCCCACTCGCTGGGGAACTGATCAACTGGATGGCCGAACGCGACCTAGTTGTGGACTTTGCAGCCCCCGGGTTTACTGATCAAGGAACGGGGGAACTGCTTCAATTCGATGCAGTTTTTGTTCACGAGAGCTTCCAGCGCAGCCGTGACGGCTCTGTTTCGGCACGGGACTAAGCCGTGGTAAGCCGCTCTCGCACGCTCGTTCGCGGCACCACCTGGATTTTGGCGGCCTCAGTCATCGTGACTCTGGTCCAACTGCCCTATGCAGCAGCAACAAGCCGTCTCGTGGCCCCGCAAGACTTTGGTAGCTACAGCGCAGCACTGTCAGGTATCGCCCTGATCGGGTTGATCACTGCAAATAGTTTTGGACCTCTTAGTGCTCGCGAACTTGACCCAAGCCCTCAAATCTTTCGCCAACTTCTAGGATCAGCACTGCTTCTTGGTCTGATTGCTGGAACTACAGCGATCCTCATTGCAGGACCTTGGGCACGTCTGTGGTCCGCGCCAGGTGCTGCGAGCACCATGCGCTGGGCCAGTCTGATTTTGCTGATCCTTCCTGCACAAAAGTTGCTCGTTGGCGAGGCGCGCAGATCCGGCAGATTCAAACTGTTGAGTACAAGTACAGCTCTAAGTGGGTTTGCTGGGATCTTGATTGGATTCCTTGCGGTCTACCACTGGCGGTCATCCTCGGCACTGATTGCACTCACGACAACGCAATCATGGGTGCAGGTGGCCATTCTTGTCGTGATGCTGAAAGTGCCCTGGATACCGCGGCTACCAAGTAAAGAGATGATGCCAAGATTCAGATTTGCCCGTTCTGCAACCGGGGTTTCACTGGTGCAGTACGGACTGATCACTACTGGCCCACTCACCATCGGCCGTGCAGTGGGAGAGGCTGCACTCGGACAGTTCAATCGCGCCGCCACCTTTGCAGTTCTTCCGCTCGCCACACTGCAGACAGCAATTCACGATGTCTTGTACCCCGAGTTTCGCCATGACATCTATGACACCGACCGCAGTTGGACGCTCTGGCCCAAGCTGGTCACGTTGGCCGCCTGGCTTGCTTTGCCGGCTGGATTGGCCGGCGGAGTTGCTCTGCGGGCGCTCATTCCTCCTGTGCTCGGGCCTCAATGGGGAGCGGCAGCGGCCATGGCAATCCCGTTAGCAATCGGAGCAGCGGTCAGTATCCCGGCAAGCCTGCTCTCGGTCGGTCTCGAGGCCACGGGAAAGTTCAAGCACGTTGCGGCAGGGCTGGTTCCCTCACTAGCAATCATTGGTCTGGGCTGCATTCTCACCGTGAGGACTGGATCATTTCTTCCCATGGTGTGGGCCATCGCCTTGCAGCCCGCAGCAAATCACTTGACACAAATAGTTCTTGCAGGCCGGGCAGGAATCTCTGACTCAGGCGCGACGTTGCGTGGCTACATCGGGCCACTAACTGCGTCGCTGTTGCTTGGGGTTTGGACAGCGCTGGTTATGAATCGTCTCTTTGCCACAGACGTCATTGCAGTCATCGGTTTATGTGCCGTAGCCGCCCTAGCCGCTGCGCTGACGTTTTGGCAGCGGACACGTATTCCAGCATTTCGAATCGCGCAGGAACTCGGGTTACTCAATCTTCGAGTGTCATAAGGGTTCCGGAGGAAGACCATCGCGGAGCCACGCCGCACAGAATCAAGTCCCCCGAATTGCTCCAATTCTCACTGGACTTCGGATCGGGAACGAACTCAGAAACTTCCCGGACCCAATTCGAAACCGCACCGCTGGAACGGACCTCGAATGGAACTGCCCGAAACCATTCCGGTGCCACGCCCCCCTTCATTGCCTCAACGGCAGCAGCAACCGGTCCAGAGGCCACCTCCTGTTCATAGCCCCAGATGCTCCCCAGCGGGCCGTGCTCAACAAGGTGCGCAGCAGGCCAAACGTAGCGAGCAGTAGACAGATAAATCGCGAGCATTGAAAACGAGGACACAGACGGAATGATCCAATCGCAGCCGGCAAGCAGGCGCAGGTCGTCCAAGACTCGACGACTGCTCAGCTCTGAAGGTCCATAATCGCCCAGACTCTTCACCATCTGCTTAACGAGTTCAAGATCCTCACCGCCGGCATCAGTAAAGACCAAAAATCGCGTCGGCCCGATGCAGCCTTTGGCCACTGCGACAGCGGCCGCTTGGGTCCATGCCATATCGAGTCTGCGGTTGAATTCCGCTGGCCTCACTTCCCCAGTCACAAAGTCACCGCATCGAACATGTACACCAATCGTCGTGCCCGGGCTGCCCTGATCTGACTGCCCTGAATGCACGGCCTGAACTGCCTGCCCTGACTGCCCTGCCTGAACTACGCCGAGGCGCTCAGCTACAAAGGCTCGCTCTGAGGCGATCGCCAAAAGCCCACCTGCCATGCCACTCGCATGACGTAGAACAAAACGTTCGGGCAGCTTGGGGGCTAACTCCCTCATGGTCTGCTCATAATCCCAACCCGAGAACTCTGCCCGACCAACCGTTACGGTTGGCGTCCAGGCCCGTGACAGGTTGGCCCGAAGGGGCGGCACAATGTTGTAGCCAAGATCCTCGCCATAGTGGCGAGGATTCATCCACCATGGCTGCTCCACCAACTGGGCCCCAAGAATGCGCGCACCAATGCGAGCTTTAGCGAGTGCCCGAACCTCGTTTCCTAACCCCGCGCCGCGGTGGCCTATCTGCACCGCAACGGAATACTTCACGCTCGCAACCAACCATCAAGGTTGACCTCTGGAGTCCGTGGGTCATTAGGTGCGTCAAGGCGATGTCGAAGAGTGCTGAGGGGCTCAATTGCTTGGGCTAAATCGCGTCGGATCCAAGTCACTTCTAGGGCCGCGGGAGTTGCATAGGCGCCAACTGATACCAGCGGTACTGCGTTGTTCGCACGCAGATGAACGGGCACGTGAGTTGACCCCAACTGTTCAAGGACTCTGAGCGCAGTCGCAGCAAAATCTGCTTCGCCGATCTGAGACCAGCAGTGCAATTCAGCCACGATCTGCCGACAAGGGGCTGCCCAATTTTCTGGGGCGTTGTCGAGCACTGCCCATTCGTGGCCCTCAATATCCATCTTCAGAACAAACTCGTCTTGTGCGCCAGGATTCGATAACTCCAAGGCATCTTCAAGAGAAACTAGTCCGGCCGCTGAATCCGACACTGATGCAATCCCGACGCGATAAAAACTTGCCTTCTTCAAATTTCGAGGCGGGCGACGAATAGTCGGATCGAACTGCGCGAGCGACACCGCTCCTAGGCGCAGAGCCTCGGCATCCCATGTGTCATCCCAGCCAACTCCCAGAGAAACTGCAACAGCGCCTGTGAAGTCCCGAGCCATCACATACCCGCCGTCTGCAGGCCCACCCACTCGACACCATTCAGCTTTGGGCTGATGAGTGGGGAGCATCAACGAGACTGCTTGCCGGAGTTGCTCGTCGGCCAGGGTCCTTGGATTCTCTTCGAAGTCCACGGCGCTCTGTAACCCAGCGTGCTGAACTGCCATCAAGCGGCCCTGCACATCCGACAGCGAGACGACCTTGTTCGCCACAGTTCGAGCGGGACCACGAAGCCATTTTCTTGCGTAGAACTTGGCTCCCATGGGCCTCCTCTCTTGAGCCGGATTCCCGGCAGGTGACTGAGTTTAGCTAGTCAGGTTTTGCAGCTTGGGCGAGGCTGCGATCGAAGCGCGTTCGGAGCGGGGTCGAGGCGGCGCTCACCAGTTATGGTGGCCATCCTCCGGGTCATCTGGAGGCTGCACGCCGAATGATTTTCGCACCTCGGCCAACGGCTCGCCGGCCAAGGCGAAGTGGTCGACGAGGGAGAAATCGGCTGTGCACCTAGATCCGCGACTCATCTCTTGGCCCAAGAGTTCTGCCGCCCCTGTCATGCCAAGTTGACCTGTCTCTGTGGTCAGGGTTCCCGCTTGGCCAAAGCCGGCCTCATGCACCACGAGCGATGCCAGCAGGGCCGCCGAGTTCACCTCATTGTCATTCATCGCCCACTGGAACCCACTCAAGGCGACTTCGCCCGGACCGGTTGGCTCGATTCCAGCAATCACATGCGTCATATCGTGCGCCACATAGAAATGGTTCATCGAGGAGGCTTGTTCGCCGGGCAGTGGAATCCGATTCCTACGGTGGAAGTCTACGTAGGCGCGACCTAGCGAA
>CANJEC010000041.1 GCA_947473395.1 Actinomycetota bacterium
GGAGTTCAAAGCGGCCAAGGCCGAGGGACGTGACCCTCGTTACAGCGGCAGCTGACTCCGAATTAAATTCCTGACCTGTAAACAGAGGAGCAGCTAGCCATGAGCGAGATTATTGGATTGCCACAACCCCCGGCAGTTGGTGCAACTGCACTCGCAGCGGGAACCTTCGAGGGTGTGACGGTGGTTGTTACTGGTGGAGGCACCGGCCTTGGCAAAGCAATCGCATCTGAGTTCGCGCGACTCGGTGCACGACTCGCCATCCTGAGCCGTAAGCCAGAACACCTTGATGCTGCCGAAGCTGCACTGAGTGCTATTGGCGCTGAGGTGCTCTGCATCGAGTGCGATATTCGAGATGCCGACAGCATCGCCGCGGCGTTTGATCAGATCGAAGAGCGCTTTGGTTTGCCAGGGGTCCTAGTCAATAACGCTGCAGCGAACTTCCCTTCGCCGAGCGAGGATCTCACTCCGAACGCGTGGCGCACCGTGGTGGATATCACGCTCAACGGAACATTTCTGATGTGCCGCGAGTACGGCCAACGCCTGCTGAGTGCCGGCTTGGCGGGCTCCATCATCAACATCGGCGCAACGTATGCATGGACTGGTGGCCCGGGGTTTGCGCATTCAGCCGCTGCGAAGGCGGCAGTCAAGAATCTGACCGAGTCCTTAGCAGTGGAGTGGGGCCCATACGGGATCCAAGTCAACTGTCTGGTGCCGGGTTTGATGCCTCATGAGGACATGACTGCAGACATCCAGGGCAACCTGAAGAACACCAATAACAAGGACCTCTGCCAACCTGCCATGCGCGTAGGGCAACGACAAGAACTCGGTTGGGCCGCAACGTTTCTTGCGTCCCCTTACGCCCGGTTTATCTCAGGTCACACGCTGGTAGTGGATGGTGCCAACTGGCAGCGCAGGTCACTCACAAACCCCGAGGTCATCCCGATTCGCGTGCAGATGGGTCGCCCGCCATTCGGAGAAGTTTGAGAACCGAGAAGCTTGAGCCGATCGATTAGACCAAGGCTTCTTGTTTCTGCGGCTCTGCCTCGTCCTCGGCAAACTCTGTGGGGCCCTCCACGTTGATGCTGGGAAGCAGGCGGTCAAGCCATGCCGGGAACCACCAGTTCTTGTCGCCCAGCAATTCCATAGATGCTGGAACTAACAGCATGCGAACCAAGGTCGCATCGATCAGAACAGCAAATGCGAGCCCAAATCCGAACAATTTTATGGCACGGTCGTCTTCTAACAGGAACGAGCCGAACACAAATACCATGATGGCGGCCGCAGCAGAAATGACCCTGGCCGTGGCTGCGAGGCCATTGGCCACCGAAGTATGGCTGTCACCAGTATGAAGCCATTCCTCTCGTATCCGAGACAGCAAGAAGACCTCGTAGTCCATGGAGAGTCCGAACACGATGGCAAACAACATCATCGGAATGAACGGCTCAATCGGTGCTGGTTCGATTCCGAACAAGTCCTTTGCCCATCCCCATTGGAAGATCGCCACGATCACACCGTAGGCAGCACCAATGGAGAGCAGGTTCATGATGACAGCCTTGAGCGGAACCAGAAGAGAGCGGAACACCACCATCAGCAACAGAAACGACAGCGATAGCACTGCAGCAAAAAACAAGAAGAGCCGACCCGATAGGTAGTTAGCAAAGTCAACGGAGATGCCAACTTGCCCAGTTACGAGCACATCGATTCCGGTTTCTGCAGTCACCTTGGGCAGGAGGTTCTCACGCAGATCAACAACAAGGTTGGTTGTGGCCTCATCCTGGGGTGAAGTGGTTGGGGTAACCACCCAGAGCACTGCTCCGGACTCGCTCGGGCTCTGAAGGTTCGATGGGATTGGAGGCGAAACGGCCTGCACGCCAGGGACTTCTTCAAGCTGCTGACTCACTTCGATCAGAGTTCGGGGGTTGGAAATATCGGTACCCGCTGGAACCTCGCCAACTAGCAACAACTTGCCGTTTGACCCGGGCCCGAAGCCGTCTGAGAGCAGGTCGTAGGCCTTACGGCCGGTGTTGTCAACGGGAAGGTTCCCCGCGTCGGAGAAGCCAAGACGAATACCAAAGAGCGGGATTGTCAGGATGAAAAGAATTGCCGTCGCTCCGATCGCAAGGGGCCAGGGGTGGCCCTGCACAAAGCGACTCCAACGGTAGGCCGAGGTTTGATTCAGTGGCTTCGGCGCTTTACGTGCGAACTCCTTCTTCAATGGAGCGAACGCAAATCCAGCGATCATCACGATGATGGCAAGCGGAAAACCGACGAGCAGCGGGTTCAGGTTCAGTCCCAAGCCAATGAGTCCAACAGCTACCAGACCAGCGGAAATAAGTCCGCGCCACCGTGTGACTTCTATGCGTTCGCCTGCGAAGCCCAGCAGTGCTGGCAGCAGGGTAAGCGAGGCCACCATGGTGACCATCACAACAGTCGCTGCACCAATGCCAAGGCCGGAAACAAAGGAGACTCCCATCACGAGCATCCCCAAAAGTGAAATCACAACTGTCAAACCCGCAAACGTGACGGCCCGGCCAGAGGTGTCAATGGCCATCACTACGGATTGCTCCACGGAATGGCCTAGATGAAGCTGTTCTCGGAAGCGCGTGACAATAAAGAGGGCATAGTCAATACCTACGCCGAGGCCAATCATCACCCCCAAAGTGGTCGCAAAGTCTGGCATCTCGATCAGATTAGAAAGCAGTGCCAGCGTCATGCTCCCCACTCCGATACCAGCGAGTGCAACGCCAATCGGCAGGCCCATAGCCAGCACGGATCCGAATGCCACGATGAGAATCACGATGGCAAAGGCCAAGCCCAGTAACTCTGAATCTGGAGCCTCGAAGTGCTCAAAGATTCGGCCGCCGTATTCAGTCTGCACACCGGGAACCTCTGGTGCAATGGACTCAATCTCGGTGCCTTGCCTCTGCGCAGCGTCCATGGTGCTGTCACGACTGATCTCGACCTGAGCCACGGCAATCTTGCCTGCCTGGGCGCCAGTGGTCGAGATCTTTGAATTCGCCTCCGAGAGTTTCAGTAGCAGCGCAGGGTCATCCACCCCAGACAGATACCAAGTGGCGAGGGGCGAACTGGGGTCGAACGGCTCTGCCTCAAATGGGCTGACGACCGTGACGCCCTTCTCGGCGTCGACCTTGGCAAGAAAATCTACAAGTGGTTGGCGGACAGTTGGATCATCGAAGCCTGTCTCAGAGCGAAAGACGATGGTCCCTTCAATTCCAGCCCCGGCGCCACCCATCTGGCTATCGAGTATGTCCAAACCCTGGCGACTCTCTACATTCGGCAACTCCATGTTTGTCGCAAAATGTGGCCCAACTGCGCCAGCCGAAACACCACCTACCACAAGAACCAGCAGCCAGAGCGCTACAACTGTCTTCCTGCGGCGGAAACACCACGAACCCAAGCGACTATACAAAACTGACTCCCTGTCAGGTCGATCGATACCCTTTTAGGTCGCCGAAATAGTTCGACTGCCTGCACAGAGCCTGCAGATTCTAGACTCAGGATCCCTGCGATCCTTCAGACCAGGGAGTGCTACTCGTCACACCCTCAGGCTTCCAAAACTCCATGATTAGAAAAGGCTGAAATTAGATGAACAATCAACTCACCGTTCAAGACAACAACGGAGTCAGGTTGATTTCGTGGACTCGACCAGAGGCCCTGAACGCGATGTCCATCGACATGTGGCACGGCACGCGGGATGCCCTTGATTCTGTTGATGCAGATGGGATTCGTTGCGTGGTTTTCACTGGCTCTGGCCGTGCTTTCACAGTGGGGCAGGACCTGTCCGAATTTGCTGACCCTCGTCACGCCGACCCCGACGGTGGTTTTCGAGGTCTGATGCGCGCAATCTCTCAGGTTCCCGTGCCAATGGTTGCCGCTGTCAACGGTATGGCTGTTGGGTTTGGCTTCACGTTGTTGCCTTGGTGCGAAGTCAGTCTCCTGAGCCCCGATGCAAGATTCAAGGCACCCTTCGTGGGACTTGGTGTCACCACCGAAGCAGCGGCAAGTGTCTCGCTCGCAACAGTTATGACGCCGCAAGTCGCAACATGGCACTTGCTGACCGGCGAGTGGCTCAGCGCTGATCAGGCCCTAGTTCACGGGTTGGCCACCCAAATCGTTCCCTCTGAAGAGTTGCTGTCGGCTTCGCTAGCGATCGCAGAACGTTTCGCCGCGCAGCCCCCAAACGCGATGCGCACCACAACTCGCCTGATTCGTGAGGGTCGCAGACAAGGATGGCAAGAGGCGCTCAACAGGGAGTACGAAGAAATGGCACGACTCGCAGGATCCGAAGAAAACATCGCAGCTATTAGCTCATTTTTTGATCGCAGCTAGACCTGCCAACGAGTCCCTCTAAGCCTCTGTCCGCACCATGTGATTCGAGTCGGTATGTGCGAAAAGCCCCTCGACCTGGTCCATGCGAAGCACAGAGTTCTGGGCGTAGGTCCAGCTGTCATCCTCATGCAGGGTGACCGTGATCTCGTATGACACAGTGCTCGCATGGTCAGCCAGATAGGAGTTCTCTCCGATGCGGTAGGGGGATCCGTCTGCCCCCGCAGACATTGTGAATGAGGTTGCGTCCGCAGTCGTGATCCCTCCAGCGAGAACGCTGATTCCACGACCTAGAACAAATGCTCGAAGAATCTCACCTGTCGCTGAATCCCAAAGCCAGTAGCCAACCTCGGCATGGAAAGGATCCACATCCTCGCCGCGCCACATTGCGCTGCGGTAATCCAATCCGTACAGCGACTGGCTGCCATTCACGACCGGTCCAAATGGTTTCAGGCTGGCCCGCTCGCGGTAGGGGGTATTCCAGACTCGCTCACGTTCATGTGAGTACGAGACGTCCACGCCATCGAGGGCTCTGCCTTTGTTCTCCCAGTCGCCAATCAGTGCGCCGAGTGGTCCCCATTCATCAGCCATTGTTCGAGCTCCTCTAGATCTGGGAACGGCAGGTTAGCAATCCCCGCCAGCCGCACCTTGCATGCGGTGGCCTAGTTTCTAGCAATGGATCCCGACCACTTCTGCTCCCTCGTTGTGTTCACGCGAGACCTCCGAATTCGTGACATGCCCGCACTTCAGGCGGCGATTCAGGCCTCCCCGAAGGTTGTCACGGCTTTCATTCTTGATGATGATCTCGTTGAATCCCTGAGTACTGCACCGAACCGATTGAGCTTTCTTCTTGATTCCCTCTGCGATCTTCGTGACTCGATTCAGGAACTCGGCGGGGAGCTAGTCCTGCGGCGGGGAAACTGGGTCTCCGAGGTGGCTCGCCTTGTATCCGAGACGGCGGCCTCTTCGGTTCACCTGTCGCAGGATGTTTCGGCGTTTTCCCGGAGGCGTATGGAACTGCTCGCAGCAAGTCTCGCCGAAACTTCTTGCAAGATTCAGGTCCATCCGGGAGTCATGGTGTTACCTGCAGGAACGAACAGCCCTGGAACGGGGGGCTTCTGGAAAGTATTCACTCCCTATTACAACAAGTGGATCGAGGCGAGATGGAGAGAGGTGCTTCCACCGCCAAAGCAGATCCAACATCTTGAAGGTATTCCTACCCTCCCAGTACCCACGTTGGGCGAGCTGAGCGTCACTCCCCCATCACCAAATCTGGCGACTGGCGGAGAATCAGCAGGCCTTGAACGCCTCAAGCTGTGGGCTAAAACCTCGCTAGAAAGGTACGAGGAGAACCACAATGCTCTCGCTGCAGACGACAGTTCTCGAATCGCGCCCTACCTTCACTTTGGATGCCTATCTCCCCTCGAGGTAGCTGCTCGGCTACAGGGTCGACCCGGTGCAGCGCCGTTTATCCGGCAACTCTGCTGGCGCGATTTCTACCACCAAGCGCTGTCTGCTCGTCCAGAGATCTCGCAGGTTGACTACAGGAACCGCGGCGACGTCTGGCGGCAAGATGAGCAGGACGCAGAGGCTTGGCGGCAAGGACGCACGGGGTATCCACTTGTGGATGCAGCGATGCAGCAGCTACTCCTCGAGGGATTCATGCATAACCGGGCGCGCATGGTGGTTGCATCCTTCCTGACTAAAGACCTGTACCTGGACTGGCGCATCGGTGCAGCTCACTTCATGAAGTTCCTTGCGGATGCCGACGTTGCCAACAACCAATTGAACTGGCAGTGGACGGCAGGTACTGGGGCTGACACGAATCCGAATCGGATCTTCAATCCAACTGTTCAATCCGTCCGATTCGACCCTGATGGCGGCTATATCCGCCGATACCTGCCTGCGCTCGCAGGTCTCGAAGCGCCCCTGATTCACGACCCTGATGTAGAGACTCGCAGACTGCTCGGCTACCCGGAGAAGATGGTGGATCATAAGCAGGCCATCGAGGCCTATCGGGCACAGTTAGCTTCGTACAAATCGAGTTAGTTTTTTGGCCTGCTTGGCAAGTTGTTCCGCAACTTTGAGTTGATGCGCTGACTGCGCGAGTATCTGCTTAGTTCAACCGGTCACCGGCTGAATTCTCTCTAGAGATAGGCGACCCCATAGTCCATGGCCTCAACTCTGAAGCGATTTATGATCGGTCGGCCACTTGCGAGCGCCGAGGCCGATCATCAACGCATACCAAAGACCATTGGTCTTGCAGTTTTTTCATCGGATGCGATTTCTTCCACGGCGTATGCAACGCAGGAAATTCTTCTGGTGCTCGTACCTGTGGGCGGAATGGCGCTCATTGCGCAGTCCAACTACACGTTCGGATTTCTTACCCCAATCGCCATCCTTGTTGCCGTCTTGTTGGTGGTGGTTGCGAACAGCTACCGCCAAACCATTCACGCCTACCCAGATGGGGGCGGGGCCTACGTCGTGTCTCGTGAAAATCTAGGTGAGGTACCGTCACTGATTGCCGGCGGATCTCTGCTGATTGATTATGTGCTCACGGTCTCGGTATCGGTTGCAGCGGGGACTCAGGCCATCTACTCCGCCGTCCCATCTGTTGCTCCGTTCAAGGTGCTGCTGTGTCTCGGGTTTATTGGGCTTCTGACGCTTGCAAACCTCCGTGGCGTCAAGGAATCCGGGCGACTTTTTGCTGCCCCTACATACATCTATATCTTCGCCCTGACAGCTCTCATCGCCTTCGGTTTCTACAAGATGACCCAAGGAACTCTGCAGGAACTCCCCCCTGATTTACCGGCCCTAGCCAAGTTGAAAGAGGAGACAGGAACACCGCTGCTCGGCCTTGGTGGAATCACCATCTTTTTATTTGCAAGAGCGTTTAGCTCTGGTGCAGTAGCGCTCTCTGGTGTTGAGGCAATCTCGAATGGAATCCCTGCGTTCAAGAAGCCAACCTCAAAAAACGCAGCTATCACTCTGGTTTGGATGGCCACCATTCTGGGATTCTCGTTCATTGGTCTGACCGTGCTGGCCGAGAAAATTCGACCCACACCTTCTGAAACCGGTGAGTCAGTCAACTCAATCATTGGTCGGACGGTGTTCGGCGGCACGGGATTCATGTATTGGGTTCTGCAGATTTCCACGGCTGGAATCCTCATCCTCGCGGCCAACACCGCTTATGCAGACTTCCCACGCCTTGCAGCGCTAGTTGGCAAGGACGGTTACCTGCCTCGACAGTTCGCAAACCGTGGAGATCGCTTGGTGTTCTCCAATGGAATTTTGTTCCTTGCAGGGGCGGCGTCGCTGCTGATAGTTGTCTTCGGTGGCAACGTCAGCGCTCTGATTCCCCTCTATGCAGTCGGCGTGTTCACTTCCTTCACCCTGTCGCAGTCCGGCATGGTTCGCCATCACCTCAAGCTCAAAGAGCGTGGTTGGCGCCTGTCGGTTGTGTTCTCCGTGTTTGGAGCGATTGCCACGTTCATCGTGATGATGGTGGTCATCATTTCGAAGTTCACAATCGGTGCCTGGATTCCAGTGGCACTTATTCCCATCATCGTGGTGGCATTCAAATCCGTGAAGGGGCACTACGCCGGAGTGGCAAAGAAGTTGCGAGTGCCCGCTGGATACACCGAGCCAGATCGGGTTCCAGCCCACGGAGTCGTCGTGCTCGTGGGCGGTGTGAACCAGTCCTCCTTGGCCGCCATTCGTTATGCGCGTTCAGTGAACGCTAGAGATGCCATTGCGGTGACCGTCGCGCTTGATGATGACCACGCAGATCGCATTCGAGCGGAATGGGAGCGTCATCACGTGCAGTTCCCACTCGAGATCATCGAGTCCCCCTACAGAGACTTAACTGGCACCGTTGAAGATTACCTAGATGAACTCGACCTACGGTGGAAGCACGACTATGTATCGGTAGTGATTGCCGAGTTCGTCTTACCGCATTGGTACCAAGGGATCTTCCATAATCAGTCTGCGCTGGCGCTCAAGCTGGCTTTGAAGTTCCGCAAAGACACGGTCGTGGTGAACGTTCCGTACCACCTCGGCGAATCAGATGAGGAAGTTGCGAAAAAGGCCGCTGACCTTGGTTTGAGTGGACGTGGGCCAGACCAGCAGCCAACCGTCGATATTGTTGTTCCTGGTGCAAAGCCCTCACAAGAATCCGAGAGTGCTGAAACCACCGATTCTGCCCCCAACGATTCCTGATCTTTCAGAGCACTAACTCCCCTAGAACCCCGCGAGGAACCCAATATGCCGCTTCTCGGCGAGTACGAACCCAGCCCATGGGAACCAATTTCTGATCAAGTAGCACTGTACGAGTCGAGCGGTGGTACCGAAGGCGACACGCTAGAGGGTGCGCCATGCATCATCTTGTGGACTACGGGCCGCAAAAGCGGAAAGGTTCGCAAGACTCCGCTGATTCGCGCGGAAAGTAACGGTTCCTATGCAGTGATTGCATCTATGGGTGGTTCACCTACTGCGCCCGTCTGGTCGCACAACATCGATGCCGACTCCTTGGTATCGCTACAAGATGGAGCCGAGCTGCGGGATTACTCCGCACGCAAGGTGGAAGGCCAAGAGAAGGCTGATTGGTGGGCCATTGCTATGAAGGTGTGGCCTCACTTTGATTCCTACCAAGAGGCAACTACTCGCGTCATCCCCCTGTTTGTGCTTGACCCAATCACATAGGGCTGGGCAGTTCCAGTTGGGACAGACTGTCCACGTGCTTACTCACCCACACGATGCTCTCCACTCGCGTTGACAAGTGGCTTTGGTCGGTTCGGCTGTATTCGACGCGCTCTCAGGCCACTGCTGCCTGTAACGGCGGCCACGTGCAGGTCAACGGCCATGCAGCCAAGCCATCAAGTTTGGTACGCGTCGGAGACTCCGTTGAAGCGTATTCCCGAGAGGTTCATCGGGTGCTAGTTGTAAAGCAGATCATCGAGAAGCGGGTGGGTGCAGCCGTAGCTGTGGAGTGCTATTCGGACCAGACGCCGCCTGCTCCTCCTCCGGAGCTACGTGTACAGACTGCTGTTCGTGACTCTGGGTCTGGACGACCAACCAAGAAGGATCGCCGCGAGACCGACAAGTTTCAACGCAAGCACCGCTGAGTGTCGTCTTTTTTGCATGGTTGGGTGACAATAGGGATGCATGTCCACTCCGCTTGAGCTTCAGTTCGTTACATCTGCCGCAGAATTTAGCCAGTTGCCGCAGACTGGGGTCCCCGAGATAGCTGTAGTTGGGCGGTCGAATGTCGGAAAGTCCTCGCTTATCAATGCTCTGAGTAATCGCAAGGGTCTGGCTCGGGTATCGAAGACTCCCGGTCGCACCCAACTCATCAACTACTTCTCGCTTGGTGACACAGCCGCTGTTGTGGACCTTCCCGGGTACGGCTTTGCCAACGCCCCTGCCCGCGTGCGAGCAACTTGGCAACCGATGATCGAGGGTTACCTGCTCGGCCGTGAGGAACTGGTCATGATTCTGGTGCTCGTGGACGGCGAGATTGGTCCGACCAAGCTCGACGTACAGATGCTCGAATGGTTGCAGTCCTATGACCGGCCGTGCACTGTCGTCGCTACCAAACATGACAAGGTGAAGTCTGCTGTTCGTGACAAGCGCAAGCGAGAACTTGCTGCCAAGTCGGGAGTGGAACAGCGAGACGTTGTCTGGGTGAGTGCGGCCAAGAACGTTGGGATCGATAACCTGCGCACATTGGTCCGGCAGTGGTTAGGGCTGAGCTCAGATCGGTAAGTCGCCAGTAGCAGTTCGGGTGCTTCCGCTATCTCGATATGCCGAGATCGTGCGCTGAGCAATCCTCATCTGGTGCACCTCATCTGCGCCGTCGGCAAAGCGTGCCCATCGAGCATGCTGGTACATATGTGCGAGAGGGGTGTCGGTTGAGTAACCGAGGGCACCGTGCACTTGGATCGAACGATCAATAACGCGCCCGAGCATGTTGGCTACAAAGTGCTTTGCCATCGATACTTCGCTCTTAAACTCTAGGCCGTTGTCAATGCGATACGCAGCGTGCAGCACCATGAGTTTGGCCTGGTACAACTCCATCGTTGAGTCCGCAATCATCCATTGGATACCCTGCTTCTCAGCCAACATTGATCCGTGTGAGTAACGGTTGAGCGATCGATCGACCATCATGTCAAGGGCCGTTTCTGCTTGGGCGATCCAACGCATGCAATGAGCAAGGCGGGCAGGGCCAAGTCGATATTGTCCGAGTAGGTGTCCTTGACCCCGGCCGCCGAGCATGTTTGCAGCCGGCACGCGCAGATCTTCAATCACAATCTCTGAATGTCCGGAACCTCCGTGCATGGTCTCGACCTCTCGCACCCGGTTCCAACCTTCCGAGGGAATCTCCACAATGAATGCCGAGTTCGCAGCTTGGGGTAGGTCAGGATTGTCCTCGGTCCGGGCAACCAAAATTGCAAAGCTTGCTCGTTGCGCATTTGAAATGAACCATTTGTGACCGTTGATGACCCATTCCTCGCCGTCTTGGATGGCAGTGGTTCGAATCAACGTGGGGTCAGATCCAGCTACCTCGGGCTCAGTCATGGCAAAGCAACTCATGGCCATGCCGTCGCACAGGGGCTTGAGGTATTTCTCCTTCTGCTCATCTGTGGCCCAGTGCAACAGCGTGTGCATATTGCCCTCATCAGGCGCCTGACAGTTCATGACGAACGGGCCGTAATAAGACTTTGCAGCTTCAGCCTGAACCATCGCGAGCTCAACGTGACCGAGGCCCATGCCTCCCCACTCAGCTGGCATGTGCGGCAGCCAGAGTCCAGCCTCTTTGGCCTGAGACCTCATGCCAAAAAGGATTCGGATGTACTCGTCGCGCTCAATCTTCTCTGAGTCACCAATGAGCGCCTCGCCAGGTTTGACAACCTCCTCGATAAAGGCGCGAACACGCACACGGATCAGTTCGAGTTCGGGCGAGAG
Source organism: Actinomycetota bacterium (assembly GCA_947473395.1). Classification (GTDB taxonomy): domain Bacteria; phylum Actinomycetota; class Acidimicrobiia; order Acidimicrobiales; family Microtrichaceae; genus IMCC26207. Next base: position 11,311 of record CANJEC010000041.1, read on the forward strand.
CGTGAAATCGATCGACATTTCAGAGTCCTTTGAGTGCGAGGTAACCGTTGGTACGAAACGGATGGAGTGGCGTTTGCAGCTAGGCCAAGAACCTAGCGCGCCGAAGACGCGGGGCTGCCGGAACAGGGACTCAAGGCAGCAGAAGAAACTCGTTCAGGTTGGGCTCTTTGGTCCAGTTCCAATAATCAACTAGCCGCCAGGGCGAGAGGATATAAATATCCCCTGAGGGATTGCGGAACCAACTGTTAGCGATTGAGGGGTGCGA
>CANJEC010000042.1 GCA_947473395.1 Actinomycetota bacterium
GTCGGGAGCGTGGCCTGCGAGGTAGTCAGCGGTTCGTTCAACGGCACACCGCTTACTGGCATCCTGTCATTCGACGGGCGGATCCTATCGAGCAACTACAGCGGGATCTCGATCGTCCTCAACGCACCTGCGTAACGGAAGTCGATCTTTAAAGAGGACCGGCTGACACCTTGGGTGTCAGCCGGTCTTTCTTTTTGTCTACCCTTCGTTTGCCCAACCTGCCCGACGGGCGACTTCCGCAGCTGCTTCACGCATCGCTGGTTCGTGCGCCCAGTAGTCGTAATCGATGTGGCGTCGAGAACACCAAGCAAACTGTCGGAACTCGCTGCAGTCGGCAATGACCTGAAAAATGCTGAGCGGCCAGACCCCAGAACATGTGCCGTCAAACTCGCCACACCAGCTCACAGTTCGGCTCACGAGCCCCGCCGGAACGTAAGGCAACCTTGGTCCCAAAAGCCCGTGGCCGGAAGGAACCTGCACCCGCAAGGCTCGCGCCCACGGACCCCGAGTAAACCGGGGGTCACCAAACAGGTGAAGCGTATCGATCCGCTCTTCAGTGGCCTGCGAAACCTGACGAAGGCCCAGAGCGATTGAGTCAGCACCCATCGAGGTGCCTACTACCGCCAACCTACTGTTGGGGCAGCTTGCTGCTATCTGCTCAAGTACCGAAACTGCTTCTGCTGCGCCAACTCGGCGTGACTCGTTATAGCCACCGAGGATCGCATAATCTTCGGGGCTGGCCGCCCTTGTGTCCACGCCAACAACCTGGTCAAAACCGGATGCAGGGTAGCCGCCAGGGTCGAGTACAGCGTCGCCGTTGAGATCTCCAAGCTCCAAGATGCGAAGGCTGCGACCCGGCGCAACGCTAGCCAATTGCTTGCGGAAGTTCCGGTTGATTGAGACAGCCTCCCAGCTGGCAACATCTTGTGAGCTTCCACGTGCTGTGACGAGTACAACATCGGCACATGGCGCTGCTGGCACCGCGAATGGACCGCTAGGGGCTACCGGGGTGCAGGCTGTTGCAGCAGCCGCAATCACGACGGCAACCGCCATGAGAGCCTTCGCCGGGCGAGGGATACCGCCGTGCTCGCGTTTCTTATTCAGTCCCGCTAAATCCCGCCGCATAAGGTGAACGCCCATCTATAAAGAAGTCTTCGGAGAGTACCGAACGAACCCATGAGGGTCAACCATCGGCTTGACTAGCAATGCTGCTTTAGGGACGTTGTCGAGGAGACAGCGCCCGATCCATCAGACCGTCCCCCACCACCGGTTGACCGTGACCTGGAAGCAGGTGGCCAACAGGCAGCATTCGTAGATGCTCCTCTGTGAGCGCTGCCGACTCGGGGTCGCACACCTCGGGGGTGAACCAGGCCCGTCCATGGCGAGAGAGCACTGCTTCGCCAGAGAGCAGCACTTCGGTTGTTGGGTTCCAGAGCGCCAGCGAATCGTCGGTATGACCGGGCACTTGAATCACCTGCCAATCAGGTGCGCCGGGAACTTCATCGCCGTGAGCGAGCCAGTGGTCTGCAGCGTTCGGAAAGCGGGCTGTTCCCGCACCAAGCGCAATGTGTCGCCCTGTGCGGGCAGTCTCTAACACTGCACCAAGATCACTGGCTGCTCACGCAGAATCGACCGAACTTTGGCAATCTCACGCAGTCCCGGCCCGTTGGGAGTCTCGCCATCTAGGTAATCCTGAATCCTTCGAGGTAAACAGACCTTGGGTCCGAGGGCGTGCAAATCGGGCAACCCGCCAACATGGTCCACGTGGCCGTGAGTGGCCGTGAGTGGCCGTGAGTGGCCGTGAGTGGCCACCACCACCGGCGTTGGCCCGCTTGTCTTGTCAAGCATCGCAACAGCAGCGGCCGCAGTGGAGGGCATGCCGGGGTCGACAATAAGCGCCCTACCGTCGCCACCGTCAAGCACCAGATAGCAGTTGAAGATCCACCGCGACAGCACGGTAACCCCTACCTCTGGCGAGTTCGTGACCACTACTGACATCGCCTCAGCCTTCCGCTCCCGCACTAGTCGCGTCTGGAGCGGTTTTTCGACACATACTGTCGATTTTGCGCTCCAGACGCGATGACGGCAACGTTGCCGCCCCTAGCATCCTCAATAATCGCCAGCCGGAAGACGATCTCTCACAAGGGATTGATCCGATGAGCGGCCGTGACCGTTGTAGCTGCGCTACTGCTCGGCGTTGTTGCCTTCACAATCTCGGCCCGCACAGAGAACCATCGGGTGGCTGTTCAAGCCCTCTGGTACGGCACGTCCACAGAGGGCCAGGTCGTCAGCGGCGTTACGCCTGTTGTAATCACCGCCGTTGCAGATAAACCGGAGAGTCCGCTTGCGGTGGACCTTCGAGGCCTGCAGGCCGAGGGTGCGGGGCCCAGGTGGACTGCGGCAACCTCGGTAGCGGCAGTGCAAGCCGTGTTGGAGTCTGGCGTGGACCCTCGCATTGGACAGCTGCAATATTCGCTGACTGAAGAGATCGGTGGACCGTCTGCGGGCGCGCTCACGACGGTTGGCTCACTTGCAGAAATACTTTTGATTGACGCGCGTCAGTGACGCGCGTTAGTGTCGCTTCCGTGGAGTCAACACAGGGAGTTAGCGGAACAGGTCGCGCCACCAAAACCAGTCGCGCCTCGGGACCCGCTGGTACTGACCGGCGCTCTGCCCAACGTGAAGCCACACGGGCTCGGCTGTTCAGCGAGACCGTCGAGGAGTTCAAACAACAGGGCTTCGCTGGAACAGAGATTGCAGCAATCACGCAACGCGTCGGCCTGACCCGGGGAGCGTTCTATGTGCACTTCGCAAGCAAGGACGATGTCCTGCGCGAGTTGCTCCTCATCGAGGAGCGCCAAATTGCAGACGAAGCACTCCTCGTCAGCAATCAGGACGTCCCGCTCGAGGCAGTGTTTGGCGCAGTCGTGGATGCTGTGCTGAGGTCCGAGCAGCGCCTCGGTCGCGGACTTGTACGCGACCTGTGCGCTGGTCAGTTTCGGCCCGAGGTCACTCAAGGTCAGGATGCTGCTGATCACCCGGTTGGGCTCATGCTCATCGGAGCCATTGCCCAGCACGCAACCGAGGTTGATGCAGTCGACCTAGCGATGACGTTTCTGACTGGCCTCTTCGGTTTGCTCGCAACCGAGTACGCACCACTTCAAGACCGTCGCCGTCGCCTTGATCTCTTGGTCCGAATGGCAGCGCAAGGCGCAACAGCGCCGTGACCTCGAAGCCCCAGCACCACCGATGCCCCGTCCCAGCACCACCCACGCACCACCCAAGCACCACCCACGCACCACCCAAGCAGCGTCTACATGCCAACTCGTTCATCCACTAGGAGATCCTGATGACCAAGCACAAGCCCACAACCCTGACCGATCGACTCGGAGCTCTGCGCGGCCTTCTGACGATTAGCGATGAGGACTACACCGCCTACATGCGGTCCTACGACGAACTGTTTGTGGACTCACCCGAGAACACAAAAGCCGACTACGAAGCGGGCATCGCGCTCAAGGGCTACCCACAGGGCAGCAGCAACGAACTCACCGAGCTATACAAGGTCATCCATCTGCTGTGCACGCTCGGATCAGTCGAGAAGATGTACATGCCGCCGACCATCGACCCCGAGCAGTCAGTGCTGCAGAACCAGATTCTGTTCGAGCGGATAGTAGCGAAGGACCTGCAATTGCAGCCGGGGGACAAGTTCTTGGACATCGGCTGCGGTTGCGGTGCCATCGCCGAGCACATGGCAGAGCTGACAGGGGCGACCCCGTACGGGTTCAATCTGGACCGCTCGCAGATCGAGAAGGCTTGGCGCAACCCAAACCTGCCTAGGAATAATTTTGCGGTTGGAGACTTCAATAAGGCCTTCGAGTTTGACGACGAATCAATTGATGCCGTCTATGCGATCCAGCCGATGACCTACGTCAGCGATCATGAATTCACATTCGCAGAAGTGCTTCGAGTCCTCAAGCCGGGTGGCAGGTTTGTCATCAATGATGTCGCTGCGCTTGATGCCTACGACCGAGACAACGAGCATCAGCGGACCCTGATTCAGCACACCCGTGAACTCACTGTGTTCGGCGGGTTCTGGTACTACGGCTACTGGGAAGACCTATATCGCGACTCGGGGTTTGAGCTGGTCTCCTCGGTTGGCCGGCCAGCAGTCGAGTTGATCAAAAAAGAGGTCGCACTCTTTAGCAAATACGAAGCAGCGTTCAAGTTTCTAGCCAAGCTGCACCTGATCCCGAAAAAGACCGACACGCTGCTGCAGCGCATGAACAAGAACAGCCTCTCCTACATCCAAGCCGAAGAAGAGGAACTCCTCACGCTGAACTGGCACTGCGTGGGGCAGAAGCCGGTGTGACTCGGGCCGCCTACTTGCACCCGGCCAGATAAAGGCTCGCCCAGGATTTGATACTCGCCCCTGATTCTGGAGTTGGCTGAATCCAGCTAGGGACGCTCTCTCGGCGCTAGTGCCCGACCCATCAAGCCAGCACCCACTACAACTCGACCATGCCCGGGTAGGAGGTACCCGACGGGCAGCATTCGCAATCGCTCCTCTGTGAGCGCAGCCGACTCAGGGTCGCAAACCTCGGGCGTAAACCATGCTCTGCCCTGCCGAGACAGCACGGCATCTCCCGAAAGCAGCACCCCCGTTCCTTGGTTCCACAGCGCCATCGAATCATCTGTATGCCCAGGCACTTGGATGACTTGCCATGCCGGTGCTCCAGGTACCTCGTCCCCGTCTTTGAGCCAGTGATCTGCACCGTTCGGGAAGCGCGCCGTTCCCCCACCCACCCCAGTATGGCGACCCGTTCGGGCGATCTCGAGCACCGAACCCAAGTCAGGAGGCTGCTCGCGCAGGATGGATCGCACCTTGGCTATCTCTCGCAAACCGGGACCACGCGGAATCTCGCCACCTAGGTAATCTCGGACCCGACTCGGCAAACAAACCGCTGCCCCGTACGCGTGCAGATCGGGCAATCCACCAACGTGGTCCACATGACCGTGCGTGGCTACCACCACCGGCGGCGGCCCACCTGCTGCCTCGATCAACCCAATCGCAGCAGCTGTAGTCGAGGGCAGCCCCGGGTCCACGATGAGCGCCCGGCCATCTCCCCCGTCATGCACTAGGTAACAGTTAAAAATCCACCTCGACAGGACGGTGACGCCTACCTCGGCTAATTCCGTAACGCGCACTGACATCGCCTCAGTCTTCCACGCATGGTCTCCGCTCTTCGCGTCTGGAGCGGTTTTTCGACACATACTGTCGATTTTGCGCTCCAGACGCGATTGAACTGGCCGCGACCCAACTAGCTTGGCTGGCAATGGCGAGTCGGAAGCCGGTCCCTCACAAGCACATGACCCGATGGGCCGCCGTTGCTCTCGTAGCCGCTCTGCTGCTCGGCGTGGCCACCTTGGAGGTCGCGAATCGTACAGGGAACCATCGGGTGACGGTTCAAGCCCTTTGGTATGGCACCTCCTCCGAGGGCCAGGTCGTCAGCGGCGTTACGCCTGTTGAGATCACCGCAGTTGCAGACGACCCAGACAGTCCGCTTGCGGTGGACCTTCGTGGCCTGCAGGCCGAGGGGGCCGGGCCGATGTGGACTGCCGCAACCTCGGTGGCAGCGGTTCAGGCAGTGCTTGAGTCGGGCGTGGATCCGCGGATCGGGCAACTTCAGTACTCCCTCAACGAAGAGATCGACGGTCCATCGGCTGGAGCACTCATGACCGTTGGGTCGCTTGCAGCAATCGCCGGCGAGTCAATCCTGGATTCGATCACCATGACGGGCACGGTATTACCCGACGGATCCGTGGGCGCTGTCGCCGGCATCCCTGCCAAAATTCGCGCTGCAGCAGAAGCGGGGTTCACTCAGGTCTTGATTCCGGTTGGCTCCGAAGTATCCGTGGATCCGAGCACGAAGATCGCAGTGGACACCATCGATCAAGGAAAGTCACTCGGTGTCACAGTCACGCCTGTAGGGAGTATCCCTGAGGCCTACGCCATCCTGACAGGGAAGCCTCTCAAGAAGTCCCTAGCGGCGCCTCGGCCGATCGACTCAGGGATTCTGCAACTCCTAAGAACTCGCAGCGAAGGGCTCATCCTCTCGGCTCAAGCCGTCCAGGATTCTCTGCAGCCCGAACTGGGTTCTGGGTCATTGAGATCTGTGTCCGGCCCGACTACAGCAGCGGCGGCAGCCGAGTCGCCCGTACGTGCCGAGTCGCCTTCAGTTGGAGAGTTAATCGATGCTGCAGAAACGGCACTCGCTCAGAAGGATCCAGTCCTGGCTTTTGCCGCTGCTGCCGAGGCTTCTCTAGCAGCACGCCGGCAGACAGTCTCAGCCACTTTTGCAGCCGCCAGCGATACACCACTCGTTGAACTGACCGCTCAAGTTGCGCTCGAAGCAGAGGAATCGCGAGCGCTGATCAACGCAGAGGTTCGCCGCACGGCAGAGTTCCCGGTCACCAAGATTGCGCAGCTCCCAGCCCTTGGTACGACATTGGCCTGGGGGGACTTTGCACTGTCCTCAATCAACATTGTTCAGGATCGCCTCAAGGCCGTGGCCACGTTCGCTGAACTTGTAGAGATTGCGCAGTTTCTTGAGGTGGCCCAATTTGAAGCAGCGACCTATATGACCGCCGATGCAGAGGCATTGCAGTACTTGGGCGTAAGGCCAATGTCAGATACCAAGGCCACCGTCGGCCTGCTCAATGCCTATGTAGACCTTCTCAACTACGCCGCCACCTCAAACCGCATCTACGCCGAAAGTCTGGGTCTAGGCAACAGCAGCAGTCCCTACCTGACAGCCCTCATCAGCGAATCAGCTAGCCAAGCAACGATCGACGCTCCAGAAACCTTCAAGCTTCGAGGGCCGACTGCTCAGGTTTCGCGTCGCCTAGGAGTGGCCATGCTGAGCTTTGTTGAGACCACTCAATTGGTCAACAACCTGACTGCTCAAGCATCCGCTACTGGGGATGACCCGCCGAACCTGCTGCCCATCAAGGATCCAGAACAGGTGCAATCCGAGGCACAGGCAGCTAATCAAATCGCCAAGGGTCAGGTTCGCAAGATTCACGCAGCGGGCCTAGACCCCTCTGCGATTCAGTGGCACAGCCAGTGGGGCGCCGACCTTGCATTTGGTCGCCTACCGCAGACGAGTGATGAGCAGAGACTGCACGGGGTTGTCTTCCAATGGTTCGCAGTGCTGCAGAGTCGACTACTCGTCGCACTCGACGGTCTCGAGGCAAAGAACTGATCGCTTTGCATCGCCTCTGGAGCGCTTCTTCGACACATGCTGTGGACTTACATACCGTTAACTTTGCGCCCCATGCAGGTGGGAAAGTAGAAACGCAGCCATGAATAAAACTGCGCTTCTGCTTCTCCTGGGACTCCTAGCAGCGGGGTCCAGTGCTTGCTCTAGTGGAGACGCTGACAGTTCGCCTACCACCACCGAGAGCGGCAAAACCGAGGCTACGCAAGCCGAAGTCATGGCCTCTGATATCCCGGTTGCCTACACACCCACTGGCGGGTACGGCCAGAACTTTCCTGACCCGGTGCTCGCCACATGCACAGAGCCCCTCGCTGAAGGTGCACCTGATATGCGGGGAATGTGGCAAGCCGTGGCTGCCGAAAAGGATGGCACTCCCCTCCCCCCGGATAGCAAAACCCTCCGCATATTTCAGCGGATCGAGCAGTGTGGCGATCGAGTGACCATCACGGCGGGTGGCATTGTCCACGACATGCGCGCTGACGGGACTGAGCTAAACGGTGTGCACGACGTGGCTGAGTTCGACTACTCAACACCTGTGAACGTGGTGGCGAGCTTTGAAAACGGAGTACACGTTCTTCGCCCGATCGGAACACCACTCGAAGTGACCCGTGAACGCAGCGGCGAGCAACTCATCTGGAACTACCTCGGGACCAAGATCACCCTTGAACGGATCGGCGAAGCAGGTGCTCCCCCACCGACGCTCAGCCTCGAATCAGCTCCCACAACCCCGCCAACTTCGGCAGGTAGCGGCCCGAACTAGCAACTAGCCTCAACAGATGCCTGCGATCCTGGTACGAGAGTTGGTGAAGACTTTCGGATCTACACGGGCTCTCGATGGACTCGACCTCACCGTGCAAACCGGTGAGGTACACGGATTCCTCGGGCCCAACGGCTCAGGCAAAAGCACCACCCTTCGGATCCTTCTTGGCCTAGCCCGCTCCGACAGCGGCACAGCCGAATTACTCGGTGCCGACCCGCGCAAGCATGCCGTTGACCTGCACCGACGCCTGGCCTACGTGCCAGGCGATGTGGCGCTCTGGCCCAACCTCTCAGGTGGCGAGATCATTGACCTCTTAGGTCGCATGCGAGGCGGATTGAATCAGCAGCGGCGATCTTCGCTGCTCGAACGCTTCCAACTTGATCCCACCAAAAAGGGGCGGTCGTACTCCAAAGGAAACCGGCAAAAAGTAGCACTCATCGCTGCACTCTCCTCCGATGTTGAACTGCTCCTGCTTGACGAGCCGACCTCGGGTCTAGACCCGCTCATGGAGGCGAGTTTTCGGGACTGCCTCATGGAGGAGACTGCTCAGGGGCGAACCGTGCTGCTCTCTAGTCACATCTTGGCCGAGGTGGAAGCCGTCTGCGAGCGAGTCACCATCATCCGGTCTGGGCGCACGGTGCAGACGGGAGCGTTAGCCGAGCTTCGCCAATTGTCACGCACGTTTCTGAGTCTGCAGCTTGCTGGACCTGCGCCCGAGGGCCTTGGAAAGATTCCTGGGGTACATGCCCTGCAGATTGAGTCCCTACCGAGAGCGTTGGCGGGTGCAGACCATGGAGCAACTCAGCTGAACCTCCAAGTTGAGCAGTCGGCCCTTGATGAGGTCCTGCGGCAAGTCACGAAAGTTGGTGTCATCAGTCTGAACAGCCAACCCCCAACGCTTGAGGAACTCTTCCTTCGCTTCTACGCGAACCCTGCAATCGGCAGACTCACCGAGACCGCCACCAACGCACAAACCAACGCACAAACCAACGCACAAACCAACGCACAAACCAACGCACAAACCAACGCACAAACCAACACCGAGCCATGACCCGAACCGGGAGCGGATTCTCGGGCACACTCGGCTTGCTTCGCTTGGCCCTGCGCCGAGACAGAATTCTGCTGCCCACTTGGATTTCGGTCTTCGCACTTACTGCAGCCGTTTCGGCCAAAGCAACGGCCGATCTGTATCCCAGCATTGCCTCGAGGAGCACCGCCGCGGGCGCAATCAACAGTTCCTCAGCCCTCGTTGCCATCTACGGAAGGGTCTACGACCCGGCTTCCCTAGGCGCAGTCTCGATGATCAAAATGGGCGGAATTGGAGGTGTCTGCGTTGCACTCCTGTCAATTATTCTGATGACTCGGCATACACGCGCCGAGGAGGAGTCCGGCCGGATGGAGTTGCTCGGCGCAACTGCGGTCGGCCGCCTTGCCCCACTGGGCTCAGCAATCGCTGTGATCCTTTTGGCCAATCTGGTGCTGGCCTTGGCGACTGCAGGCTTGTTGGTTGCCGTTGGCCTTTCGGCTGCGGGGTCTGTCGCATTCGGGTTGTCATGGGCCGGAGCTGGACTGGCCTTTGGTGCCATCGCTGCGGTCTGTGCTCAGGTGTCGAGCACCGCCCGAGCAGCTACTGCTCTGGCCTCGGCAGTCCTAGCTGCCTCGTATGCGCTTCGAGCGCTTGGGGATTCGATCTTTGGGTCCCCGCTCGGACCGGGCTGGCCAAGCTGGATCTCTCCAATCGGCTTGGCCCAACAGGTCCGTCCGTTCGCAGGCAATCAGTGGTCTGTGCTGGCACTGAGCGCTTGTTTTTCGGTGGCCGTCGCGACAGGTGCCTTTGTGCTCGCTGATCGCAGAGACCTGGGGGCCGGTCTGCTGCAAACCCGCGCTGGCCCAGCCATCGCCGCCGCAAGATTGCGATCCCCACTGGCTCTGGCTTGGCGCCTGCAGCGTGGCACCTTTGCCGGATGGCTGCTTGCTTTTGTCCTGCTCGGCCTGATGATTGGTGGCATCGCCTCGAGTGTCGGGGATTTCCTCAACAACCCGAGCGCACGTGATTTCATTACCAAGCTGGGTGGAGAAAAGGGTCTCGTCGACGCGTTCTTGGCTATCGAACTGAGCTTTGCTGGAATCCTCGCAAGCGCTTTCGGCGTTCAAGTGGTGATGCGACTAGCGGCCGAGGAACGTGAGGGCCGAGCAGAAGCAGTGCTTGCTACTTCCGTGAGCCGAACTCGGTGGGCGATGGGTCACATCTGGATTGCTATGTGTGGCACTGCGGCGCTGCTCCTAGCCCTTGGCGGCGCTGCCGGTCTGACCCGTGCCTTGCAAGTTGGAGACGCGAACGAACTGGGCCGATTGGTACTCGCTTCGATGGCACAACTCCCAGCGGCTTGGGTCCTGAGCGCCCTCACTGTCGCCGTTTTCGGCATTTTTCTGAGACTGGTGGTTCTGGGGTGGGTCGCCTTCGCTGCCTTCATTTTGCTGGCCGAACTTGGCCCTCTCCTTAACCTGCCGCAGTGGGTCTTGGACCTCTCACCATTTGCGCATGTGCCCCGTCTACCCGGTGTGGCCGTCACACCCACGCCGTTTGCGCTCCTGACGGCCGCCGCTGTTTTGCTCTTGGCTGTGGGTCTGCTCGGCCTGCAGCGACGTGACATTGCCTAGCCGGCACACCATCAGGGCCGAGCAAGCTCTAGCCTGAACCGGTTGCCAAGCTAGCCATGTTGAAACGAAGGCTCCTGAGTGGAGTTTCGAAAAGCAAGGGACCACAAATGACAGACCATGGCCTTCAGGGCGAGCAGCTAGAGGAGTTCACCGCCCGCCGGGAAGCAATCGCCGCGCAGCACCTCAAGGCCTCTGGTTCACGCCCAACTACGAGCGCCCGCGGCATTCACCACGTAGCGCTGATCTCCTCCGATGTGGAACAGACCGTCAGATTTTACGATGGCCTCTTGGGGTTTCCGCTAGTCGAAATGCTCGAGAATCTCGACTATCGCGGATCCACTCACTTCTTCTTCGAGGTCGGCCTTGGCAATAACCTGGCGTTCTTTGACCTTCCGGGAGTTGATCTCGGCCCGTATGCAGAGGTGCTCGGCGGTCTGCATCACATCGCCATCTCGATGGAGCCTGCTCAGTGGGAGGCAGCCCGCGATCGACTCGACAAAGCCGGAGTGAACTACGACCATCAGTCGGGAACTTCGCTCTACTTTCTTGGGCCCGACGGCGAACGCCTCGAACTGATCAGCGACCCACTCGGTTGGATGTACGGAAACTCGATCGGCTGACCCGGCCATGTGCGCGTCTGGAGCGGTTTTTCGACACATACTGTCGATTTTGCGCTGCAGGCGCGATGGGCAGTAGCCGTGCGATAGTGAGGACCACCTAGAAGCTTGACGAACCATCAGAAGGACACCATGACTTATCGCGTCATCCAATGGAGTACCGGCAACGTAGGCCACCATGCCACCCGCCTGATTGCGAACCATCCTGA
>CANJEC010000043.1 GCA_947473395.1 Actinomycetota bacterium
ACCAAACGGCATGTTCGGGGTATTCCAAGTCGGAGATACTCCGATTGCCAAGGGTGTCACGGTCAATGGCATCACCGTGCCTGCAGATGTGAAGCCTGCTGTAGACATCCCCATGGTGCTCAACGACTCAGGCGTGATCGGATTTTCACTCGACGGCAAGTCCTTCCCGGCCACCGCCCCAATCGTGGTGAACGAGGGCGATTGGGTAGCAGTCACCTATTACAACGAGGGTCTGATGGTGCACCCCATGCACCTGCACGAGTTCCCGCAGCTAGTTACTGCTCAGGACGGCTTTCCATTAGAAAGCCCATATTGGGTAGACACCTTGCTCGTTGCACCAGGGCAGCGTTACACCGTGATGTTCCAGGCAACTCAGAAGGGCACCTGGGTGTACCACTGCCACATTTTGAATCACGCTGAGCGGGACACCGGAATGTTCGGAATGGTGACTGCAGTAGTCGTGCAGTAGTCCATAGACGTTCCGAAAGACAAATGGGGTTAGGAGTACTCGTTGCTCCCGAGAATCCGACCGCTGTGCCTTGTGCTCGGCCTTCGCGCATCACTGTTTGGATAGGCTGACTTCAAAAAACTCATCGGAACCCTGCGTTTAACGGAGGCACCATCTTGCCCCTGCGGTCGAATGCCCGGCATGGGAAGAAAGCGTCAGGGTACGGGCACCTGGCTTGATCGGCTCGGGCAGTTTTCGACCCTCGGGAGCGGGGGCGATGTCCGCTGCAGCTATCGGACGGGAGCTTCGCTCATCGATTGGGGCTGGTGGATCCCAGAACTAAATCTCGCCGGGTCTTTAGCGTCTTGACTTGCTGGTTCCACCAGCCGAGGCGGCGCAACTGCTCTGAGGATGGATAATCTAAGAAACTCGGTCGGCGGGTTCTTCTTCCTAGTTGCATCCCTACTACTCATCGCTGAAGCCAGGGAAACTGGCAGATAGACCAAGAGAAGGCAGGATATGGATACTCTGAAGCGGCTCGTACGAGGTGCCGAGCTATGGCTCCTCCGCGCAATCGGTCTAGTTCCGAGTCATCTTCTTCGACGCTTGCTCTATCGCCGGTGTGGAATGCAGATTGGCAAGAGTTCCTTTATCTACTCAAGCGCTGAGATACGCACCCCTTCAAATATTTGTATCGCTAACGGCACAATCGTAGGGCTCAAAGCAACCCTTGACGGTCGTCTAGGAATCGCTATCGGGCAGCATGTCAACCTGTCGAGTGAGGTAGCTATCTGGACGCTTCAGCATGATCCTGCTTCACCTACTTTTGAGGCGACGGGGGGCAAGGTAGAGATTGGCGACTATGCCTGGATTAGTTTCCGCGCAACGATTCTTCCCGGGGTTCGAGTTGGTAAAGGCGCCATTGTCGCTGCCGGGTCCGTGGTGACTTCCGACGTTGAACCTTGGACGATCGTGGGCGGAATACCCGCAAAACCAATCGGATCTCGACCAAAAGTTGATACATACGACCTCGGGCGACCCTTGGGCTTTATCTAGCCCGAGTCCGCTCTCCTATCGGGCTCTGACCGACTAAAGATTCCCTTTAGCCGCGTTCGATCCAGCAATTTCTTTGTAGATTGCTGTGAGGAGTTTGGCATGGCACTCAGCTGAGTGGCTTTGTCCGAAGTGACGAGCTTGAACCGATGCTTCAGTCCATTGAGTTGGGTCACCAAGCAATGCCAGTATCCCCTCGGCAAGACCAGTGACTGTATCGCTCACTGTTGTTGGGTCGACGAGATTGCCAGCTGCCGCAGGAACCCACTCCCCTGCCCCATGGTGACCGATTGCAACTATAGGTAGGCCGCGAGCGCCAGCTTCGAGTAGCTGCGGCCCTGAGGAATCCCGCAAACTGGTGAACAACAGGACTTTCGCCAAATCAAACTGTCTTGAAAGTTGATCCCAGGGCAGGTGACCAAGGAATGAGACCCTCTCTTCGACACCCAACGCTCCAGCGAGCGAGCGCGTCGCCTCAACCTCGGGTCCGTCACCGACGTAGACCAACCGGACCTCTTCCGGTAGCAGGGCGAGAACCCGGATTGCGAGCCCGGGTGCCTTCAGTGGTAGGAGCCGACCGACCCACAAAACGATGTCCTGACGCTGTTCGAAATCAATGGTCTCGCGATCAAGCAAAGACGGAGGCGTTACGTCAGCCAAAAAGGGGACAACATGAGAAGATCCGGCAGAACGAAGAAGCCGCTCCGAGGCCGAGTTGGTGGCCAGTGAGACTGTTGAACCTCGAGCCGCTGCCCTAGCTTTTGGATTGAGCGACGAGAGACCGATCGCAACGGCTCGCCCATGTTGTACTAGACGTTCCCTCAGACCAAACTCACCCAAAAACTCAGTAGGGATTTTCTGTCCTCCGCCGATCGGACCGAAGACCATCGGAATCTTCTGACCGTCTATTGGTGCACCCCATGGAAGCGAACCCCACGAGATGTGGTGAGCCACATCAAAGTGCTCTTTGCCAAGCAACTCATCCACTGCACGAGAAGCAGATCGCATCCACAGCCAGTAGCGGAGATATGTCCCGACCCTGCCGCGATTCAGAACGTGAGGTGGAGAAGCGTCGATCCGCAAAATGCGAAGATTTGGAGGAATGGACACATTTTCTACTTCTTTGGCTAGCTGTGCCGAGGTAAGCAACACAACTTCGTTTCCATCCTCCACGAGTGCAACCGCAGTGCGCCAAGCTGTTCCCGGTTCGCTTCCCCGGAGGGGCGACACGCAGTAGGCAGTGAGAAGAATCTTTAGGGACACGGATTTTTCTCCGCCATGAACACAATCTGTCGAGCTAGAAACTCCCCAGAGGGCCTCGGTAATACCTGCTTGAGCACCCGGTACATTTTGCGAGTCTGAGGAATGTTGCTTCCCCGGAGTTCGACCACGTTCAGGTTCGCTCCAATGAGAGCCGCTCGCAGGGTTGACTGGGTAAAGAACCGAAGGTGGCCACGATCTAATATACCGACCTCTCGGTAAGTGAAATCACCTCTCAAAACAAGGTTGCTCAGGACTGCTATCTGGCGAATGTTAGGCACTGAGCCAACGAGCACACCGCCAGGTGAAAGCATTTCCCGCGCCGCTGCAAGTGCCGCCCATGGATCGGCGATGTGTTCAAGCACGTCATTCATTGCGATGCAGTCAAAGCGTTCATCTCGGGGAACTACCTCAGGAAACGCTCCCTGCCATATCTCCTCGTAGGCATCTTGGGGGGCAGAGGAAATCTCACTAGGTTCCACACCGAAGACCTTCACAGAAGGACCACGTTGCTCAATCAGAAGTTCCCCAAATCGTCCCGTGTCGCAACCCACATCAAGCACACGTTGGCTACGAAGCGGAACAAAGCCAAGCATGTCAGATCGGCTCATATCGTACTTCGACGCGGGAGAACTCACTGGCCTCCCTCAGCATGTCTAGAAACCTTCATATACACCTCCATAAGAATCTGGAGATTACTCGCGGGCGAATAAACAGCCTCGTACCTCTTTCGAGCGGCCTGCCCTTTAGCGAGCAGTTCCTCAGGAGAGGATGCTGCGAACACCTCAATTGCAACTCGGAGGGACCCTACATCAGGCTCAGCGAGCCAACCCGATTCCGGGGAGACCACGTCCCCTAGTCCACCAACCTTTGTTGCTAGGACGGGGCGTCCCGCAGCAAAAGCTTCAACGGCAACTCGTCCGAAGGTCTCGATCCCAAGCGAGGGTGCCACCACCGCAGTTGCGGCAGAAATCAACTCGTTGACCTGAGATGGATCTATCAGGCCGAGAGAACGAACAGAGGGATCATCTTGAGCAACCGTGTCCACGTATGAGCGCAACGGTCCGTCACCAGCAATCCACAACCCGACTTCTTGATGCTCAGATGTCACCCATGCGTCTAGCAGGTTGTGCACGCCCTTTTCGTGTGACAGCCGGCCTAGAAAAAGTAGGTTACGAGAGGAGGGTAACGGTGTTAGTGGGAACGAGTCTGGGACAGAGTTCGGACGAATGGTGATTCGATGCTTCGGAACACCGACATGTTGCAGATAGCGGCCCGTGAACTCGCTATTTGGCATGTAGTGGTCAAGGGTCTTCAAGTCATTGGAGAAGTTTCTTAATGCAGCCGCCATGGGGATCGACTTGATAGCGCTCTCTTGATAGCACCTGTTGCGAACGGCGGGCCAGGTTGTTTGCTCGCAATCAAAACAGTTCTTGCCGGCCCTGTAGTGGGTGCCAGCCACACAAGACAGCCTGAAGTTACGAATAGATGCAACTACTGGAACAGCCTGTTGACGACTGATTCGAACTACTGCAGGCGAAATCATGGGCCAAAGATTCTCGACATGCACAAGATCTGGCCGAAACTGAGTGAGTAACTCCCGAAACTCCCGACGAATAGTTGGAGTCCCAAAGGGGTCAACTGCATGCATGGCTTGTCTCAATGGCCCCAACTCAGCCAGTAGGTCACTAGATCGACTAAAGCGGAGAACTTCAACGCCTGCCCCTTCTAGGGCCTTTACTTCTTCCTCCACGGACTGGTTCTCGCCTGATGGTTGCCCGGAGCGATACTCATTGTGGACAAGCACCACGCGAAGCGGCCGAGCCATCATTGGGTCTTCGGGTTTCTCATCAATTCTTTCGACTGAACAAAGACAATCGAACCGAGTAGTGCCATGGTCGGCCCAGCCCAAGGGTCAATCAGGAATGGGACCCAAATCATGACGATCATCATCGCAAGGAGAGTAGATAACGCAGCGGCACCGAGGGGGGCAACCGTTCCGAAACGCCGAGGATGGCGAAGGGCACCTTGTACAGCAAACCCTGCAAGGCCACAAAGCGCAGCTAACCCGATCAAGCCGGACTTCACTCCAACCCAGAGGTACCCGTTGTGGACGTAGGTACGTCCTGATCGAGCCCAAAATTCTCCGTAATTAATCGGCTCGCGATAGGGGACCCCAAATCCGAATCCGGCGACTGGACGAGAAATGATCGCGTCCACCGCAGCCGTTGTCTCAAGTTGTCGAAGAAGGAGCGAGGAATCCCGATTTCGAGCTTGGCCGCTGAAGCCCACAAAAACGCGATCAACGAAAGCGGACTCGACCTCAGTCAGTTGTTCGGTCAACCCGCCGGTAGGCAGTATTCGCCCGACTAGCAACAAGAGAACAGAGCTTGCCAGAACTACCCCGACACCCTTTGCACTGCGACGAAATCGCCCGGGAGGACTGAATACCAGGAACGCAAAGAATGAAGCAAGAACGAGTACTACTAACGAGTTTCTTGAGAAATTCAAAATGGTTAAAGCGAAAGCTGCGCCCGTGGTGACACGCATTGCAGGTGACAGTCGCTGACCAAGAAGAGATATGCAGACTGCGAACACGGCGAATACAAGCGCCACCTGAGAGCTAGGAACCTGATAGCGGAGAGCGCTCGACAGCGCTCCGGTCGAGCTAGCAAGGCTGTTGACCTCGGCGATGCGACCGGTTAACTGCACACCCCAGATCTGACTAGCGGCCACGGCGAAAGATGCCTGCCAAACAACCAGTGAAGCTGCCGTAGCCATCATCTGGAAGGAATACGAGGCAACTGCCAATCCGATGGTCGCAGCACTTCCGAAGCGGAGTACCCGAAGGAGCTCATTTTGCCACGGCAGATCAAGGCCGCTTTGTAGCGTCCCAAGCAGTCCGAGCGCGACCACGAGAGCAGTCACTGCCACCACGAAGCGAGTTGGTCGCACTAAATTTGATGGAAGTCCGATGACACAAAGTCCGAAACCAGCAAAGAGGGCAAGGTCACCTAAGGAGAGCGGGGTACCGCGCACCGAGAGGACTCCAGACCAAGCGGCCGGGAGAGTCATTGCATTCATGACAAGGCCAGTTAGGCCCAAGACCCGGCCAACAGCGAGTTCGCCCAGCATTGCAACCAAGGTCACAACAATGAGGCCGCTCACCAACCCAAATGCAAGGTCGGGTAATCCGACAGCAGTGATTCCAATAAGCACAGCCGTGCCGAGCGCAGCTGCAGTTCCTGCATGAGGGCTCGGCTTCGTAGCTAGCTGAACATTCCAAGCATTCATCATCTGCTAATCTCACTCATTGCTGGGCCACCCGAAATACTTCTCAGCTCTGACCACAAAGAGAGCGAGGATGCAGCTAGGTCGCTCCAGTCCGGCAAAGCTACTGGACTAAGAGCATGGGAGGCCTCAGCTAGGACTCTGAGAAGGATTGACTCGTTGAATGTGCCAGTGAACAGGTGGAGGCGATCTGCTCCAACTACGGACTGCACCTCTTTTGAAAAAGGCGTCTGCCGAACGAGCACCGGAGTTCCGAGAGAGAGCGCCAGTATGGCCGAGCTGGAATTCAATGACTGCTCATGTGGAAGGACCACTAACGCCGCAGAACGGACTTCTTGAGCAAGCTCAGAATCTGTGAGTCTTCCTGGACGAAGAACGCCCATCAGTCCGAGTTGTTGTTCGAGCGCCGCCAAATCTTTGAAGTATTCAGCGTCAACTACAGGCCCTACCACCCTGAATTGGATGGAAGTATCGGTCAAATTCGCTGCGGCAACCAGAAGACCCTCAATGCATTTATAGGGCCGAATTGTCCCAAAGGAGAGAACTACATCAGCATCGGGCTTGGTAGAGAATTCAGACGTCTTTCTAGCGGTCACACTCCTCACTTCTGGAACCGGGTAGGCCGGAATTAGGCAAACTCTCGCAGGAATCGAAGCCAGCTGGGGATACTGAAGAGAGGCTTCCTCAAGGCTCGCCGATGTGTGGGCGATGACACCATCAACTAGGGAGACCCACAGCCTCATATACATGCTGTCGAACCTAGTGTGAGTGCCCTCATGCGGCTGAAGATTGTGCATCGTCCAAGTAATTGATGCTCCAGAAGCGCTATGAATCAACACCGCTAGTAGCAAACCTAAACTCTTGACGATTGCTACCGGCTTGCTTTTGATATTCAGCAAGGAGTCAGGCCAATGAATATGCACCACATCTGCCCGCCGCAGCAGTCCTTGCGGGCTTGCGACCTCAATAACTTTGACTCCGGCTTTTTGCAGCGCCGATTGATACTCGACAATATAAGGATTCACCGAGTCTGCTGATGCACCTGGCCACATGAGAACCGTCGGTGCAGTTTGCTGCGCTCGCGGCATCCACCGAAAACCCGCTACGAGTCGTGTTGGAACACGTGCAACCAAAGCCCACACTTCTGAAGTCTTAGATCTTCGAAAGGGTTTCGACAATATTCGGCGAGAGATTGCACCAACTCGATAGGACCCGGCTACCAGGCGGGCACTTGTTTTGCTGAAGTGCTTCGAGATAAATGAGACCTTTCCCGATACAAGGCACATCATGGTAAACCTTGTCTTTGAGGCTGTTCCGCGTGAACCCAGATGAGTAACGCCAAGCTTTTCTTCAATGTCAACGCTCATGCCCGCATCCCGAGCGCGTTCAAATAAATCAGCATCCTCTGCGAACAGGAAAAACTGCTCGTCAAAACCTTTGAGTTGCTTCCAAGCTTCGCTGCGAATGAATAACGCTGCACCGCTTGCATAGCGTGGCCGCTGGGAGTTCATTCGATGAGTCCAGAGTTTATGAACGAGACCACCAAACAGTGCGTAGATGATTTCGGCGGTTGGTTCAGGCCGCAGTTGCAACCGCTCAACCGACTTACCCTGGCCATCAACTAGGCCAGGAACAACAATTTGTGCCGGGGTAGATTCAAGAACGTCAACAGCGTCCGCCCAGAATCCCGCATTCAGCCAAGCGTCGGGATTGAGCAGCAAAATCCAGTCAACGTTTAGCGAAGCGACAGCAAGGTTGCATGCGGCGGCGAAACCAAGGTTTGTAGCGGGCAACTGACAGGGGACCTCGAGCTGAGCACAGAGTAAAGCCGTAGAAGCATCAGCGCTGTTGTCAATCACTGAAACAACAATTTCAACATCTGGCACCGATTGCTCAAGAACACTTCTTAAACAATGCTCCAAAGTGTCCGCTGAGTGGTACGCAACTACGACAACTCCAACCCTCAACATGGATCTCGACTCACTTTTCTGTGACGCGGCACCACAATCCGAAGCAGCGCAACGAAACCACCTAGGACGATAGCGTAAGAGGCTACAGAGACCCACGCTGCGCCAACGATACCGAACTGGGGCGCCACTATAGGAAGAGAAATGATGGTAGCTGCAGTTCCCATGACCCATGGGAGGAATGTCATCCGAGTCGAACCGATAGCGAGCAACAGATAATTTCCAGCGAAACACCCTGAAAGAAGAAGAGTCGCCAGCCCCAAGACCATCACCAAAGTCATTTGCCCTTCAAAGTCGTTGCCAAACACGACAGGGAGCAGTAGCGGCGCTAAGACCACGACAGGCAAGAGCGGCACCGCAGTAATGGCTATCGTTGCCAGCAGCTTCCCGAGCAAACTTGCCAAGCTTGCATCTGTCTCTCTCACCGAACTACCAAACCATTTATTAATTGAGGCTTGGGTGAATGCAAACGGAAGTGTAACTATCGAAACAACAACTGCATACACGCCGAGTTCGGCGGCACCGACTAGGGGAAGGAGCATGAGTTGGTCGAGTCGACCGACGCTTGATTCCGCAAGTTGAAGAGGAAGAAGTCCGATACCGGATCGAATATGCGGACCCATTGCAGATCCGCTCCTAGGATGCGGTAGCCAACGTTTAGAAATAATGACCTCTAAAACTGGTCGAATTGCTAACAAGGCAATCGCTAGTGCTAACGGGAGTAGACCAAGAACGGCCAGAATGCCAGTCGTGACAGCAACGGCGACTGACGGGATGGTGCGTGAGATTGCTAATTCGCGTTGACGGCCCGAAGCCGCCAAAATTTGGGTGTTCCCTATTCCCATGACCGCAAGACCGCAAGACAGCATCACTAAGAAAACTGCGACCTGGCCGGCACCTCGAAGATCTTGGCCTAAAAAGAATGCCAAGGGCAGCCCCACCGCTGCGCAAAGAAGCGTCGCTAATAGTCCCGATCTCTTCACTACACCCATCAGCCCAGGAAGATCCGAGCCAGACCCTGCAGCACTTAGTCGCACACTCAGCGGCACTCCCAGACCCGTGACAAGGGTGAGATAAGAAGCAGAAACAACTACAACCGCCAAGACACCACGACCGCCAGCTCCGAGTGCGCGAACAACGAACACCGATCCGAGCAGGCTTGCTGCAACACCGGCATAGGTGATCGTGACGTATTCGCTCGGTGATCTAATGGCCCGCAAGTAACCGCGAACAAGCGTCACTTTGTGGCTCGTGTTCATCTGCCCTTTGCTGGAATCATCGAGCCTTCGGGTACCTGAGCCTCGAGATAAAGCGACTTCGGTTTGTATTCCGACCCATGATCGAAGTCAAGGTTGATTTCCTTCCAGCCTTCGATTGCCGAGGAATATGGGTCGCGAACTCTAGTATCCACAAAATCACAACTCAGTAGGAGGTGAGAGAGAGCCACTTCGTCATACATCCATTGATGTGTCTCGCCACGTTTGCGAGCATCTCCGATGGCGACTGTCATGGCACGCTGGATAGCTGCGGGCCAAGTGTGGACAACAGCACGAGACTGCCGGCGAACAGATTGTTCGAGAATCGGTTCAAGCGCTTTGTCATGCTGTTGCCAAGTAATCGAACCAGAAACAGCGAGTCGGTAGGACTCCTGATAGTCCTCAATCAACCGAGCCAGATCGGGCACAACGATACGGATTGTCCCTCCTTGAACTAAGACTCGGCGACACTCGCTCAAAAGACCAGCAACCTGATCACGATCAATGTGTTCAACAACGTGGGAGAGATAAACAGCATCGACTGATCTATCAGGAAAGGGAATTCCTTTTCGCAAGTCATGCGCAATCACGGTTCCGGTCATTGAGCGAAGGCGATTGCGTCGAAGGGATCCAAAAAATGGGTAAACAAGTTTCGCTACAGCAGGCCGCGACGCCAGCAGCGCCCACAGGGTCCAGTCAAGATTTACGCACGACTCACTAGTTCGAGTTCCACAACCTAGGTTTAGAATCCGTAGCTGAGCCATCAGATCAAGCTTAGTTGACGGGCAAAGTAAGGAAATCTCTGATTAGCCGGCACTAACTGGCGTAGTTGAATCGCTCCCATCTCAGAGTTGTCAACCCTGAATAGCTCCTTGACAGTGACCTCGGCACCAGAATCAACTGCGAGAAATGCCACTGATGCACCCATACTCGTAGCACCGCCGAACACTAAAGCTCGAAGGCCGCCGAAGTTGAGTTGTTTCGTCATGGGTCAGACTCCCGAGCAGGGGCGAGATCTGACACAGGAGGAAAGGGGAACTTCAGAGGTACGCCTGACAGACTGAAGCACGTGCCGCACCGCCACCACAACCAAGGCAATGCAGCAGTCTCGGCGCAGACCTGGTGGATTGCCTCGCTGTTCTCGCTGGGTTCACTCTGCTTTGCGCTTGGCCCCCTGCCGCCCGTGGCTGTCTGGCTCGGCGATCGCAACGATGCTCTCGTCTTTGTGTTCGGGGCCCTGTGCTTTACGAGCGCGGCATCACTGTCGTTTCTTCAAGTTGTGGGTGAGGGACACGGCAGCAGTGTTGCAGGCAGCGGGCCAGCCGTTCGGCGCTGGTGGCAACCCGAATCCTCTGACTGGTGGGCGGACGGCATTCAGCTGATCGGCACCCTTGCGTTCAACGTGACCACTGTGATGGCCATGGCGGTGGGTTGGTCGGCTCGGCAGGAGAACGTCAGGGTGTGGGCACCCGACATGATCGGGTCGGTCTGCTTCTTGCTCTCGAGCTTTGTAGCACTGTCGGCAGCGGCCGCCGCTGGGCGTCAGCTCCGCGCAGCCGAGACGGGCTGGTGGATTGCTGTACTCAACCTGGCCGGGTCTGCGGCCTTTGGTCTTGCAGCCATCGCAGCGCTGGTCCTTCCAGCATCCGGCGGCCTTGCTGCACCACGGATGGATAATCTTGGAACCTCCATCGGCGGCTTTTTCTTCCTTGTGGCCTCGCTGCTTCTGGTCACTGAGGCGAAGGAAGCCGGCACCTGATAACCGGCGCCCTGGGGCACAGAACGCTGATGAGATCTCATTTGAAATCCGAAGGTCTTGCCGACTCGCCTATTTGGGTGGAAACCGCAGCGCTCCGTCGAGCCGAATGTTCTCGCCGTTGAGGTAATCGTTGCGGAGAATTGACTCGACGAGCAGCGCGAACTCCTCGGGGCGTCCAAGTCTCTTTGGGTTGACGATGTTGGCAACTAAATCCTGCTTCATTGCTTCGGGGGCCATCTCCATGAGCGGCGTACCCATCGTGCCGGGTGCGATGGCACAGACCCGGATTCCTAGAGGAGCCATGTCACGGGCCATCGGCAACGTCATGCCCAGAATCGCCGCTTTGGCCGAGGCGTAGGCAAGCTGTCCTGTCTGGCCTTCCATACCTGCGATCGACGCAGTATTCACCACAACCCCTCGCTGGCCATCTTCGTTGGGCTCGTTTACAGACATCGCAGCGGCCACAAGGCG
>CANJEC010000044.1 GCA_947473395.1 Actinomycetota bacterium
CTCCTGCAGATCATGTGGTGATGGTTGTCCCCCACGCGATCCTCGAACCTCGCAGCGCTACCCGCAGGCTGAATCCGGCGGATGAGGCCCTTGTCGCTCAGCACGCTGAGCGTGTCGTAGACCGCCTGTCTTGAGATTGTCCCGATGAGCGCCCGGACGTCGTCAGCCAACTCATCAGCGGTGGCGTGAGGGTGGGCCGAAACCGCGCGCAGAATGGCCATGCGCTGTGCAGTCACCTGCAGACCGTGATCACGTAGCAGCTGGTCGACTCCATCGGACATAGGTTCAGTATGGTTACGATTCTGGACTTTGTCAAGAATTTTATTCAGTCGATTCTTGCATGAGGTTCAGTTTTCGAGCGCTAGCTCTCGCATTGGCTCCCCCCGCACCCGCTCGCTCGCGCATTGGCGCCGGTAAGCAACGGTTTCCGTGGGTTACCGGCGCCAATGATTTAGGAAGGGTCCTCAAACTTCAGAAGCGAGCCTCCGGGTCGAAGGTCTAGCATTTAGACATGTCTGACATTGCAGATTCGGCCGATGAACGAGGCGAGATTCGAGTCACACGGTTCTTTGCCGGCGTCCAACCCGAGCGCCTCTTTCAGGCGTACACAACCCCGGCTGAACTCGCCGAGTTCTTCGCACCTGAGGGACTCTCTATTGACGTTGAGTCCGTCGTCATCGAGCCTCACGTAGGAGGCCGCTTTGAATGCACCATGGTTGACGACACGGGCGAAGAGGCAGCCTCGATCGGCGTGCTGATTGAGGTAGAAGCACCGCACCGACTCGTTGACACCGAGCCAGACTCAGGGATGGTCTCGGCCCAAACCTTTACCGCCGTAGAGGGCGGAACCGAGCTAGTCGTGCATCAGACCAACGTGCCGTCTCAGTACCTGGTGCCCGAGGTGGAGCCCGCGTTTCAGAGCAGCTTTGACAAGCTCCAAGCGCTACTTGATCGTGAGCCTTCGATCCGTCCGTTCAAGGGCTAGCTGGGCACCTTGGGAGTCCGCCACAGGAGGGAACAAGGCGGTGCAGCCGATGCACTCCAGTCCAAATTTACCTTCCCTAATCCAAGTGAATCAGACACACACGGGAAAGACCTCAAAAGTGCCTAGCTCACAGGCGCGATCCTCGGGTCCGACTCTTTAGCGCTGCAAGCCGACCCGCTACGGAACTGATTGATGCAGATACACCTGGTGCGCTCCGTAACCGAGGAGCACGCGGTGAGAACCAAAGCGAATGGCCATCTGCTGCTTCAAGCGATCTCGCATGAAATCTGTCCGCTGTCCTAGTTCAATTGAGCAAACATCTCTTCTATCCCTTGGGTGATTGCGGACGCTCCCGCTGCGTACCCTGCAGCGTTAGGGTGAACATCAGGAATAGTCAGAGATGCCCAGGTCCAAAATTTGGGATCGAGGGAGTCGCCGCCCATCACGGGGTCGAGGTCCACGACAGTTCCCCAACCGGGTCCTCCTGATCGGAGCCAACTGTTGTAAGCGCGCCGTTGCGAATCGAAAAGTGGGTAAGCCGGCGACCTTTCAGGGAAGGGATAAATTGTGACCCAGATGGTGGGTATCCCTCGATCCCGCAGCCACACTGCGAGCTCGGTGGCAGCAGCTTCGACAACACTTACGTACTCGCCGTGACCGAAGTCGTTGCCGCCACCGCTCAGGATAACCGCGCTCGGTTCACCGCAAAGCTCGACCCACTGCCGAACCCGCTCTCCAATCGTTGGCAACAGCTCAAACACGTAACCGGACGCTCCGTGCGCGGCGTTGAACACCTCGTAGCCAGCAAGAGTGGTGGCATTCGCCCATTCAGATGCGACACTGTCACCGTTAAACATAAGAACCCGATCGAAGGGGCAGGTTACGGGCACAGCGGTGTATGGCGGGGGCGCCAAGTTCGGGACGCCTGTGCAGGCGGAGACTCCCGCCACAAGGCAGAACAGAAGCAACGCACGAATCCGCTGAGCCATCAAGAGATCACCTCGTCAACCTGACCACCACCGAAGTCCTTGGATCCTGACAGCGAGGCCCGTGCGAATCGTGTAATCACACGTTCACCCATTGCGGCGCGGGCAATCGGGTCAGAGACACCAGAGCCCGCTTCGGCTAAGCAGTTGATTCCGATTTTCCCGTGGTGACCACCAGAACTGACAAGGCGTGTGGCTAATGGAACTTCTTCAAGCGGATAAGTCGCCGTCAACGTAGGTTGCACTATGCCCTGCTCGAGTAGCAGGTTCGCCCGATCATTCTCCCAGTAGTTCGCGAAATGCGAACCCACGATTTGGATTGAACGACGGCTAGCCAGAGATGCGTCGAACTGGATCAAGGCACCAGTCGTAGCTGCGCAGGTCACCACTTTTCCCCCCGGACGACACGAAGCGATTGAGGCTTGCATGGTCTCACGCCCTGGGTGCTCCAGCACAACGTCGACCCCATCACTAGTGAACTCTCTGACTCGATCCCCAAATCGTGCCACCTCTGAGGTGTTCACGGTAGTTCCGTCCGCAGAAAGGAACTGGTAGCCCTCTGCAACACGGTCGATGACATGGCGCACGCCGAGACGTCGCAGGAGAGCGACTCGATCTGGTCGGCTCACCACACAGATCGGATCTGCACCTGCAGCAAGGGCTAACTGAACGGCAAAACTCCCGACTCCCCCTGTCGCTCCCCAGATCAGCACCGAATCTCCGAGGCGAAGTCCAGCACCATTTGGCGAGATGAGCATTCGGTACGCAGTTGCATTACACAAGGTGCTCGAGGCTGACTCTGCCCAAGAAAGGTGCAGAGGTTTTCGCATGAGTTGGCTAGCCTTCACAACAGCGAGATCTGCAAGGCCACCGAAGTTGGTCTCGAAACCCCATGCTCGCTGAGATTTGGCCCGCATGGCATCTTGATAGGTGCCTGGGTCCTCGCCGGACACCCAGTTGCCATGGACGACTACGTGATCCCCCGGCGACCATCTTCGAACAACTGAGCCCGCAGCGACAACAACGCCAGAGGCATCCGACCCGAGCACATGACGATCCCCGCCATGCCGGGCTGACCAGCCGCCTTCCTTTGCCAATTTGTCGAGGAACACAAACGTGGGAATCGGCGCGAAAATCGAACTCCACACGGTATTGAAATTGATCGAGGATGCCATCACGGCGACTAGTACCTCGTCCGGCGCGACCGAAGGAGTCGCTACCCGCTCAATTCTGAGCGTCGAGACTGGGTCACGGTTCACCTCCGAGATCCGAAGAGTTCTTTCCACATCGGATCGCCTAGTCACCGCTGCGCGGTACGTCTCAGGCAGGGGAAGCCCACCTATCTCGGCCGCTGAGGCGCTGCCAGCAATCGCGTGCAGCAACTCAAGAAGTCGCTGCTGGTCACTCACGGGCTGATCACCACCCCAATGTAAGAGAGCCCGCCGCCCACAGAGACGAGGAGCCAAGGCGCATCACTAGTTGATTGCTGCCGATGTGCAGCATCAAGCGCTACTAGAAACGACGCACTCCCCGCGTTGGCAGTTGTTCCAACTACGTCAATAACCCTGTCGGAATGAACTCCGGCCTGCTCCGCTGCAGAGATAACTCGTTGCCTGCCAGGCTGATTCGACACAAAGGCACCGACTGTATGGGGCTCGATCCCAGCAGACGTAAGCGTTGCGTGTCCGATCGAGTCCCAAGCAGCCCGGGCAACCTCGTCGTAGCCATCTTCGAACCTCAGTCGATACTCACCGTCGACAGCGCGAGGATCGGGCGGCATTGCTCCGGGTGTTCCAACCAACTCGGCCACGCTGCCATCGTTCCCCACCCATCCCCCAAGCAGCCCACGAGCGGAATCAGAGGAAGCAGTCAGGACCACTGCCGCAGTTGCATCCCCCACCAGATAAGCCAGAGGACCGACTCCGGGGGCAACACCGCTCAGAGTTTCAGCCGCAACAACAACCGCAACTGATGCCCCAGATTGAATCTGTGCCGCCGCAACCACCAAGGCGTGCAAGGCAGAGGGGCAGCCCGCTCGCACGTCTAAGGCCATACCAGTAATCCCAAGACGACCTGACACAAGAGTCGCCATCGCCGAGGTATAGCGAGATGGGGTAGTCGTCGACGTGACGAGCACATCAACTTCTGAGTGCGGGATGCCTGCTTGGAGGAGTGCCCGCTCAGTCGCAATTGTCAGCAACTCGTCAGTTCGAAGCGAGTCCTTGAAGCAGCCTCCCCCCGGCTCCGCAGTCCATCTTCGGGTCTGCAGGCCAGTCCGACCGAGCCAGTCCCTTTCAGCTATGCGTCCGCCGTTACCCGCTACGGTCCGGTCGACCTCCTCGTTTGAGACCAACCGACCGCAGGCCTCTGGAACCGAAGCGGTACCAGCTATCGCAATCCCTGTACTCGGGATGAGTCTGCGACCAATCATGACACTTTCCTTTCCCGGTTCTGCCTTCGATCCGGCGGATACGGCACCCGATCAGCCCACTTTGTTGCTCGAAGTGCCACAACCATCAACAACAGCGAAAGCGGGATAATGACTGCCCGCTGCACGACGTAGGCACCACCCAGCTCGGATGCGAGGTCGACTCCGAGTAACCCCATGGCGCTGATAACAACCGCGAACGTGAAGTAATGCCAAAGGAAGACTCCCATCATTCGGTCACCAACCTCACGCACACAAAGGTCGACGAGCTTGCGATCCCGAATATGGCTCAAGGGACCTCTCAGCGCCATCAAGAGGCTCACGCCCACTACACATTCGAGTGCAGCCATGGATGTTCGAGGAGATGCCCCGATCCACGGCGGATACGGGCCAACTACGACCATCCCTACCATCACCAAGGAGCCCGCAACGACTATTCGCCACCAGACCGCTGCACGGACCCGCAACAATGATCCATCTGCGTATGCAAACCCTGCGAACCATACGAGCAGCCACACCGAGATGTCATTCAAGGGGATTGTGGATCCAGTAGTGATCCAGCGAGCGTCGGAGATCACACTGAAACTGAAGACAAGCAGTGGTAACACGATCCGCCAAGGGCCTCGCCAAGCTCGAGCAAGCAGGGGCGTAGCAATTGTCAACGGCACAAGAACGATGAGAAACCAAAGCGGCGAAATCGGCATCGCAGTCGCACAGGTGAGGCCTGTGGTCCAGGTGGCACACTTTCCCATTCCCGCAGCGCTCGTGCTGACTTGCAACAGAGTCAGGCCAATAAGCAACGGCACCACCGGCACTACCAGACGCCAAACTCTGCGGCCAATAAACACCCGCCAGTTCGTTCGCTGTGCGGCCGCATATGACAGCGCCGCTGCTGGAAGGAAGAATGCCTGAAGCTCCCAGACGAACGGCCAGGTCACCCAGGGATTCCCGTTCTCCTGAAGCATCACGAGTTCGAACTGCCCTTGCTGGTTCCGGAATAGCAGCGTGTATAAGTAGTGATTCGCTATCACCGCGATCATTGCAAAAGCTCGTATGACATCAAGAAAGGGGTCACGAGTGGTGCGTGATGTCTTGGCGATCTGATCTGCGCTCGTCACGTCAGTTGACCTGCCGCTCGTAATCAGCCCAATAGCGATCGCGAATCACACGCCGAAGGACCTTTCCTGAAGGAGTGCGAGGGAGAACCTGCACAACTTCTAACTGTCGGGGCACCTTGAAGCGGGCAAGGCGACCACGACAGTGCTTTTGGAGTTCAGGCAGCGTGAGATCAGACCCCTCGACAAGCTCGACGACAGCGCACAAAGCCTCCCCATAAGTAGCATCCGGCACACCGATCACAGCGGCTTCGATCACTGCAGGATGCTCAACGACAACTCGTTCCACCTCACCGGGGAAGACATTCTCGCCCTGAGTGATGACAAGATCCTTCTTGCGATCCACAACGTGTAAGTAGCCATCTGCATCCATCCGGCCGATATCGCCTGTGCCGAGCCAACCTCCCTCCCCAAGGGCAGCGGCTGATTCTTCTGGTCGACGCCAATAGCCCGACATCACCATGGGGCTTCGAACCAGAATCTCCCCCGCTCCGGTGCTATCTGGACAATCGATAGCTATGGAAGTCCCAAGGATGGGCCGTCCAGCAGAAGCGAGACGCCCTACCGCCGAATCGGACTCGCCAGCGAGTCCGCGTTCGTGATCGTCGAAGCGCAGCAAGGTGGCTATTCCTGTGGTCTCCGTCATGCCATAGGCCTGAGTCATTGGACACCCGAGCACCTGAGCCACTGACCTCATAAGTGACACTGACATGGGCGAGCCTCCGTACAACAGCCCTCGAAGCGACGATGTATCCGTCTGCCCAGCATTCGGCGCATTTACAACCATCTGCAGCATTGCAGGAACAAGCAGAGTGTGAGTGATGGCATGCCGTTCGACAACTTCCAGCGTTGTGACGGCATCAAACTGCTCTAGAAGATACAGCGGAGAGCCCACGGCTAGTGATCCAAGTCCGAACCCATAGCCGGCGATGTGAAACATCGGTGCCGCTACCAAGAGGCGCGAGTCTGCTGCGAATCCAGGGAGTTCGCCGGTGAGGACGTCAAGGAGGGCCATCAGGTTTCGGTGGGTGGTGCACACTCCCTTTGGTAGGCCCGTTGTACCGGACGTGTACATCTGAACAGCAGTTCTTTCTGGGTCTGGTAATGGGAGTTCAGTGGGTGGTGTCTCCGACTCGACGATTTCCTCTGCGGTCAGGTGCCGTGCTCCGGTGCGAGTGCTCACTTCTGCTCCGAGTGCATGCCAGCGCTCCGTAGAGACGATGAGACGGCTACCAGCATCTTCGACAATCAAGGCAAGATCATCTTCGGTGAGGCGCCAGTTCAGCAGTACCGGGACCACCCCGGCGCGAGCTAGGCCCGCAAGAATCTGCCACGCTTCGACCGTGTGGTCTCCGAGCAGTACCACCCGGTCACCCGGGAGGATCCCGTATGCCTGAAAAGTCCCAGCTATGCGCTCTGCATCCCTCGCTAGTTCGCCGAAAGTTCGCTGTGCTCCGTGCTTGGGGTCGATGAGCGCTACGCGCTCAGGATGAATAACTCCTCGCTCGGCAAGCAGGGTGGGTAGGGATTCAGACAGCATCGCCGTCCACTCCTTTGACCGATCTCACTGCTTGTTTCACAACTTGGTCGATAGACCATCCGAGTTGAACCCCAGCAGAAACTGGGATCGTTGCACCGGTGATGTAGCCCCCCTCGGGATGGGCCAACATGGCGACGACATGAGCAACCTCCTCTGGAGTGCCCGCTCGGCCTAGGACATTCGATTGAGAGAGAGCCTGAAAAACGGACTCCTGATAAGCCAGTTCCGTGCCTTCTGTGCGAATGAAACCCGGAGCAACGACATTGGCTGTGATTCCGTGCCTGCCCTCCTCTATGGCGAGGGTTCGCATCATTGCTTCCAGTGCGCACTTCTGTGCAACGTATGCCGCTTGGCCTGCCCCTCCGATCTCCGCCATCACTGAACTCAAGGCAATCCAACGTCCGAAGCCGCAGGCTCGCTGAGCGGGCAGCAATGCAGAAATCAGGGGTGGGATGTATTCGGTGTTCTCGGCAAAGGCCCGAACAAGATCCTCACCCAGCATCGAATCCAGCTTGGCCCAAGGTCGCCTCACCCGAAGGGCCAGCACAACTACATGATGAGGATTCGCTAGGTGGTTCAGATTCGGGGACAGCGCGGCGAATAGGTCGCTACGGCCGTCAGGGAGCGAGAGGTCAGCTACTACGCAGCGGTGATCTCCTTCTGCGAGGTTGGCTAGGACATTCTCGAGAGCCATCCCGTCTCTACCTACCAACGTCACGGCAGCTCCGTCTGCAGCCATCCGATGGGCCACAGCTGCACCAATTCCTCTACTGGCTCCGACCACCAGAACGCGTCGCCCAGCTAGAGGTGCCACGGGTTGACTCACGATGGCACCAGATATGCAGCGGCGCCGCCGGAATAGCCAGCTCCGGCAGTGGTCAGAATGATGCGGTCACCCGGACGAACTCGCCCATCCCTGCTGACCATGTCTAGGGTGCAAGGCAGCGTTGCAGAGACGGTGTTCCCGGTACGGTCAATCGTTATCGGCCAACGTTCGGGCCCAACATCAAGCTCCTTCATAAGACCCTTCAGGATTGCAAGATTGGCTTGATGTCCGACGAAATGATCAACATCATCGAGTCCCCAGCCAACCTCATCAAGTACCGAACGGACGGATCCAGCCATAATCTCAACCGCATGTTGTGCAATCTCCTTACCTGAGACTTCCATGTGCACAAAGTGGAGGCCATCAGCCACCGTGTTCTCCGATGCGGGCAAATGGCTCCCACCTGCAGGCGTGTACAGATTCATGACACGACTTCCATCTGACAAAAGCCGAACTGTCAGCAGACCTTGACCGTCGTTCCCTCCAGCTCCGAGCACGACTGCACCGGCTCCGTCAGCGAACACCGGGCGAAGACGATAATCATCAAGCGCAACAAATCGAGACTTGATGTCTGCTCCGATGACCAGAACGGGACCGGAATCAGTAGCGCACAATCGTGCTGCATGATCTAGGCCGAATAGCCAACTCGCGCACGCAACCTGCTTGTCCTCGGCCGGACAAGATGCACCGATGAGGTTTTGAACCCGGTTCGCGGCGGCAGGTGACGTCCAGTCAGCAGTGGTGGAACAGAGCAGGATGTGTCCCAAATCCGACGCATCCAGTCCAGCGGCCTGGAGTGCACTGAGCCCCGCTTGCGCGGCCAGGT
Organism: Actinomycetota bacterium; assembly: GCA_947473395.1. Lineage (GTDB taxonomy): Bacteria > Actinomycetota > Acidimicrobiia > Acidimicrobiales > Microtrichaceae > IMCC26207. Next base: position 8,707 of record CANJEC010000044.1, read on the forward strand.
CGCTCGTCGCCATCTCGCTCGGCGCCCAATGCCTGCTCACAATTCCCGTATGACTCTCGATCCATTCACTGGTCGTCAACTCTCCACCAATGGCTGCAACCACTTCTTCATTCGAGACTGGTTCACCTGGAAAATATGACCCAGTTCCTAAAATCCTCGCTCCACGGGCACCATAGGGGCGAACCGATCGGTCATCTTTTTCGTGCGGCTCAGGGGTCCCGACAGCTTGCTCTCCATTGAGAGTCTCAGATGGAATCCGAAGTAGCGCGCTTAATCCAGCAGCTTTCCCTCCGGTACCGGAGCCTGAATCACGCCCACCATCTGCCATTCTCGCCCATCCCCCAGTTTTTCAAGCTACAACAAAGATGCAGGAACATCCAGCAAAACGTACCTCGGAGAGGGTTTTCTACGACCATGCAGATGCCTTCCGAAAGCGGCAGCGGTGCTGTCTTGATGGCTCGCGGCACCTAAGCCGCCTTGGCGCCGGTAAGCGACGGATACCGTTGCTTACCGGCGCCAGAGTATTCGTGGTCGGCCAGATCGCGGCTGAAACGAACCAACCAGCAGTTGACCCAGCGCAGTAGTCGCACGGCTGAGTGTTCAGCGAATTGTTGCCCACCTCGAGGCCTAGAGCATCGATAGTCGTGGCTGCTAAGCAGGGGATTATCAAATGATTTATGGCATGGAACTCGGGCAACCCAGATCGCTCACATGGATGATGCGCCGCTAAACAGCCTCCACTCGTTGTTTACAAAGAGCTAGCACTATCGACGCCGAGCGATGAAACCCCTTCAGTCAAATATATTGTGTCGTCTCGGTGGGGGGACTTGAACTCTCCGAAGCGTGTTGGCGAGTAGTGGATAGTTCCAAAAAGCACCTAGCTGTCAAGGGTTTCGGGCAGGTGGCATGATCTGCCGTAATGCCCCGAGCTAACGGGTTATGGGGCCAATACTGGCAAATTGTTAGGAACATTGTTAGCAAGCCCAATCTTGGGATGGATCGAACTTGGGGACCCCCACCTTTAAGATCACTTGACATTTGGTACCTGTCCTAGGGTCCAAGAATCGGGGGGAACTTTCGAGATCGAACATGAAAGTAGCGTGCAGCGCATCAGTTCCAGATCGAACGTCAGGGCGTGGGTCCCAGAACACTGCTAGTTACGCGACTTTGCGCTGCCTGCCCTTTTCGTCTGCTCCTACAAGCAGACTCGACTACTAATCGCCACCTAGTGCAACGACTTGCACTACGAACTTGAGAACCGCACCCTGCATGGGAACCGGCCTAAACACCCTGTCTTCCATTGGATTCACGCGAGCAGCACGGGGCGTTTATGCCCCTAGAGACAAATCACCTGGCACATTCGAAGAAGTATTCGATCCGTTATCTAACTGCCCACTGGAGTTGTACCCCCCAACTCTTCAGCGCACCACCAGCCATATGCGCACTTGAGTAACTCGGGAGGGCTCAGGCTGTCGGCGCACACTCAGATATTCTTGTGGTGCCAAACAGCCACGGGTAGTCCATGGCAGTTTGGATTTACCGGGATGTACGAGATTCCTATTCAACCCTGCGCAGACGAAACAGTTCGTTGTGCCGTCAACAAGGTTGATCTGGATGCAAGGACCCTGCCGCAGCAGGCAATTGCGCTGCGCCGGGCTGAACACGGCGCAAACTCAGGGGCACCGGATTTTGGCCCGAGGGCCTTTGCGCGCGAGCGACTCTCCTCGCCCAAAAGTTCTTCCCGGGAGCTACTTGACGCGTTTGGGACCGTCGGACGGTTTAGCTGTTTTGAAAGCTCGTTCAGCTTGAGCTGTCTGACGTTTTATGGCGCAGGGTTCTAGCTAGGTCCTGTGATCTTTAGCGGGACCGTTGCGACTTTTAAGGACCCACGTATTGGAAAGCTCGTGACCATGCTGTCGTACCAGCCAATTCCTAATTCGCCGGCGTTTCCAAACGAAGGCTGAGCAATTGCCGCGTAGCAACCAAACCGTCTTGACCCGAAGGAATCGTCACAACTAGGAAGTCGAATCGATACCGGCTTACTCCACGGCCCAGCAGGGCTTGAGGCAACGCGAATCTCCATAATGTCTATCCAAGCGGGCCATGGGGTGTACGCCATGAGGTAACTCGAACTCACTGGGTCTTGCGATACTGAGAAGCTGCCCGGCGGGATCGGTGCGTACACCCGTGTCGGTAGCTCAAGATCTACTGGCGCAGCGGAACTGTCATAGCTTTCACCGTTCCAGGGCTTGTACGAGTCGGGATCGGCAACATCAGCAAGGGTGGTGCGCGCTACCGAGCACGGCCCTGAACCCTTCTTAGCGGGCACTGTCTCTGATTGATCTTCACAACGGTAGGCAAACACGGTGTCGTCTGGTCCTCGTAGCGAGGCAACGCCATAGGACAAATCCGTGAAGAGTTGTTGATTCAACATGTTGACTTGGATAGGTGAGTCGATCGGCGGGGAATTCGGGTCGTACCACCACTCGGCCACCGACATTCCCCTGCCCGTGAGAACCGGTGCCGATTGGTCATCGCCTATGAGGCAGACATTCATCAGCCAGATAATGACGCGATCGAGCGAGCCGACTTGTTCAACAACTGCAGAGGCCGGCCACATTCCTTTGCGTTGGCTCGGATCCGGGCATTGCGGAAACTCTGCTGTGGGAGTTGCGAGAGCTACAGGCTCACCCGACACTGGGTCGGCAAAGTCGCGAGTAACTGTTGGTTCCAACGCTGGTGCCCACGAGGCAGTGCCGATAACA
>CANJEC010000045.1 GCA_947473395.1 Actinomycetota bacterium
CCACCCGTAATGTGCGCCACTGCGTGAACCTCGACATGGTCAAGTAGTGATCGAATTGCGGGCGCATAAATCACCGAGGGGATCAAGAGTTCATCGCCCACTGTCGGAGCGTGTGGATCATCCCAAGCCGGGTCCGAGACCGTTCGACCCGCGATCTCAAACATCAGTCGCCGCGCAAGGGAGTAGCCATTTGATCGGATCCCCGGCGAGGGCAAGCCAATGAGTACATCTCCGGGTTTCACGAGTTGCCCAGTCAGCATGCGTTCGCGTTCCACGACGCCAACTGCAAAGCCCACTAGGTCAAACTCCCCTGGCTCCATAGAACCGGGGTGTTCGGCCATCTCGCCGCCGATCAGCGCACAGCCTGCCTGACGGCATCCGTCGGCCACGCCTGCGACGAGTTGTTTGATATGGGTGGGATCAAGGTGACCCACAGAGATGTAATCCAAGAAGAACAGCGGCTCGGCTCCTTGGCACACCAGATCGTCAACGCACATGGCAACAAGGTCGACTCCAATGGAATCGAACTTGCCGACCGATCGTGCGACTAAGGCTTTGGTTCCCACTCCGTCGGTTGATGAAACCAAGATCGGATCTTTGTATTTCTTTGGATCAAAGCGGAACAAACCTCCGAAGCCACCAATGTCTCCAATGACCTCGGGTCGGAACGTGGATCGCACATCGGCCTTGATTGCATCAACGGCCGCTTCGCCGGCACCGATTGAAACCCCTGCGGCCTCATAGGTTTCACCCATCACTGTCACGGTCTCCTTGTTCTGCTTGAGCGCTAAGCAGTGCTGCCTCTTCTGCCGGCAGCAGTCCCGCTCCCGCATCAAGCAGAGTGAGGGGAGCTTGCTCCACCCGAACGGGTGCGGCCGCAGCACCCTCAGCGGCCTGCGAGGATGAACTCTCTACTGTTATTGCAACGGGGTACTCACCAGTGAGACATGCCGTGCAAAAGCCCGCCCCGGGGGCCCCTACTGCATCTACAAGAGCATCAAGGGTGAGGTACGAAAGCGTGTCGACGCCTAGGTAGGTGCGGATTTCTTCAACGTCCATATTTGCCGCTAACAACTCGGACCGAGAGCCAGTATCCATGCCATAAAAACACGGCCAACGATATGGCGGAGATGAAATCCGCATGTGCACCTCGGCAGCACCGGCCTCTCGCAACATGGCCACCATGGCCCGTGTCGTGGTGCCGCGCACGATCGAATCATCAACAACAACCAACCGCTGCCCGGTAATATTTTCCTTGAGCGGATTGAGTTTCATGCGCACACCGAGAGCACGAAGTTCCTGGCTGGGGGCAATAAAGGTGCGACCGATATAGCGGTTCTTGACTAGGCCGTGACCATATGGAGTGCCTGAGAAACGAGCGAAACCCTCGGCGGCAGGGATTCCAGACTCGGGAACACCCATGACCATGTCGGCTTCAATCGGAGCCTGTGCCGCCAAGTGCTCGCCCATCCGAACACGAGCCTGATGAACGTTCTTCCCGTAGAGCTGAGAATCTGGCCGGGCGAAATATACAAACTCAAAGAGGCACAGCTTTGGCTCAACATGCTCGTCATCAAAGGGGCGCACCGAGCGCACGCCGTCTGAATCAATAATCACCATCTCGCCCGGGTCAAGCTCCCTGACAAAATGGGCGCCCACTACATCAAGAGCTGGCGTCTCAGAGGCTAGGACCCAACCAGTATCTAACTTGCCCAAACACAGCGGGCGAAAGCCATGCGGATCGCGCACACCAATCACATGTTGGCGATCAAGTAACACCAGTGAGAACGCTCCCTTAAACAGGGGCAGAACCTGCAGCAGCGCTCGTTCAAGCGTGTCGGGGTCATCCTCGTGACCGATCCGCTCGCATTCCAACGCTATGAGCTCAGCCATGGCATCGGTATCGCTGCCCACAGTGCCGGGCAGCATGCCTGCCTGATCGGCCAGATCCGAGGTATTGACCAAGTTGCCGTTGTGACCCAGCGCAAACTGCGTATGCGCAACATCGCGATAAATCGGCTGGGAGTTCTTCCACATGCTTGACCCAGTGGTGGAGTAGCGGGTGTGGCCGATGGCCAAGCTGCCATCGAGTGCGGCCAAGGTTCGGTCGTCGAAAACATTCGACACCAAGCCCATATCTTTGACAACAGTCAGATGGTCACCATCTGAGGTTGCGATTCCAGCGGATTCTTGGCCACGGTGCTGCAGGGCATAGATGCCAAGGTACGCCAAGTGAGCCACAGCACTACCGGGTGAGAACACCCCAAAAACGCCGCAGGCCTCGCCGGGCTTTTCATCGAGTTCTTCACCCTCAGCCAAGCCGGGATCGACATTCACATCCCCATGTTCGCACATCGCCGAGGCTCAGCCCGAACGCAGTTCGCTTGGATCGAAAACCCAAGGGCGAGCAGGGATGTTCTGGGCCGAAAAGCCGTTCACAACAGCCTCGGCTGTGACGGGGCTGTCCTGTGGCGTTACGCCAAGCGAATATGCCAAATAGCCCAGAACCTGCTGCGGGGTGAGCCCAACGGCTCTGAGTTCTTGCAGCCCAACTGCCCCATGTCGCTTCGATAGCCGCTCCCCGTCAAGGCCCAACACCAGCGGCACATGTAGATAGGTCGGTGTCGGGTAACCAAGAAGGCCTTGGAGAAGAACCTGTCTTGGTGTGGTTTCTACTAGGTCATCTCCTCGCACAATCTGGTCAATACCCTGAGCAGCATCATCTACAACGACTGCCAGGTTGTATGCAGCTACGCCATCGGCTCGTCGCAGCACAAAATCGTCCGTCTGGATCCCAGTCTGAATCCCAACCGAGCTCCCAGCCGAACCGTGCAACCGGAGAGCTGGGCGGCGGCCAGCGCGCTGATACTGACGAATCTGGTCCTGAGTCAGGCGCAAGCAAGTCCCCGGATAGCTGCCTTCGGGTGCCGCCCCGTGTGGTGCCGCTGCGGCTTCTCTCACCTCTCTCCGAGAGCAGTAGCAGTTGTATGTCAGACCAAGCTGCTCAAGTTGGTGAATTGCCTGGGCGTACAACTCGGTTCGCTCTGACTGACAAGTCACCTCGCCATCATGGGTGAGCCCGAGCAGGGCAAGATCCTGCAGTTGTTCAGCTTGAGCTGCCGGAGCAGCACCAGTGGTCAGATCCTCGAAGCGCAACAAAAATTCTGCTCCGCTGGCACGCGCCACCAGCCAAGCCGCAAAGGCAGTGCGCAGGTTACCCAGATGCAGGCTTCCCGAAGGGCTAGGCGCAAAGCGTCCGGCCGACATCCGAACTATCCCTGAACAGTCCCTGACCCGAGTGCATCTGGCAAGTGGTCCCGCCAGCGAGCAGTCACCTCATCGAGGCCCAGATCGAACTGCCCCTTCACGCTCATACGGTTGCCGCCCGCAACCCCGATGCGAGCATGCTCAATTCCGCGCTCCTCAAGCAGGTCAAGTACCTCGCGAAGCTTTTCGGGATCGATGCACAACACGGCGCGTCCCGAGGATTCGGCAAAAAGATCTGAGTGATCAGCCAAGCGGGCAGCAGTGAATCCGACTCCCGAACGAACAGCCATCTCTGCAAGCGCAACGGCAGTTCCCCCCGAGGACACATCGTGTGCTCCTTGGACTAGGTCAGCAATCACTAAGTCCCTGACAGCATCGGCCACGCTCGCCACAGCTTCAAGGTCAACCTCAGGCAGGCGCCCACGGCCGCGATGGCCATGCAGAGCAGCCCAAGCAGAACCCGAAAGCTCTGGTTGTGTCTGACCGAGCAGAAGTAGGCGGCTTCCCTCCACCAAGCGCACGCCGGGCGGTGGAGACTTCAGCGCATCAACCACACCGAGCAGACCAATGACGGCGGTGGGGTCAATATCGGTGCCGCGGCTCTCGTTATACAGGCTGACGTTGCCGCCCACGCAGGGTATTCCAAAGGCCAAGAGTGCCTCGGATAACCCATCAATAGATTCAGACAACTGCCACATGACCTCGGGGTGCTCTGGGTTTCCGAAGTTCAGACAATTCACCAAAGCAAGTGGCCGAGCGCCAACTACGGCAAGATTCATAACCGACTCAGCGACTGTCATCACTCCGCCCCGATACGGGTCCACCGAGCCCCACAGGTGGTTTCCATCGGTGGTCAGCGCAAGCCCGCGGCCGGTATCCAAGCCCGTAGACGGGTGCTTCAGACGAAGAACTGCTGCGTCGCCACCTGGGCCTTCAACTGTGTTGAGAAACAGCATGTGGTCGTATTGCGAAGACACCCACGAGGTGTCGCTCAGCATCGCAATCAGGTCGGCGCCAGGATCAGATGGCGCGGCGAGAGAGTTCGCAGAGTCAGCCTGACGTTGGTCAAGATCTGCTGGAGCACTGCGCGGACGGTCATACAGGGGTGCATCCTGCTCGAGCGCCTTTGCAGGCACGTCCGCAAGAACCTGTCCGCCCTGCTCGTCGAGCACGCGCAGGCGGCCTGTGTCGGTGACGATTCCAATCACATTGGCGCGAATCTCCCAGCGCGCAGCAATTGCGAGCACTGCTTCTAGATTTCCTGGCTCCACAATGGCAAGCATGCGCTCCTGTGACTCCGAGGTCATCACCTCGAAGGGCTGCATTCCGGGCTCACGCTGAGGAATCGGAGCAATCATGACGTCCATTCCGGCCCCGCCTTTGGCTGCGGTCTCGGCCGTTGCACAGGTAATTCCCGCACCGCCTAGGTCTTGCACGCCAGCGGCCAGATTCGAGTCCAAGAGCTCGAGACATGCCTCAATCAGACGCTTCTCCTCGAACGGGTCACCTACTTGCACACTCGGCCGCTTGTCTGCGTCAGAGGCTTCATCAGAGAATCCTGCCGACGCCAACACCGACACTCCGCCGATGCCATCGCGCCCGGTGGTCGACCCCAAGAGCACTGCAAGGTTGCCTACCCCTTCGGCTCGGCCGAGCACGAGGCGCTCAACAGGCAGTACGCCCAGGCACAGCACATTCACCAGCGGGTTGCCTGCGTAACACTCATCAAAGACCGTCTCGCCGCCCACGGTGGGGACGCCTACAGAGTTGCCATATCCGGAGATACCTGAGACCACGCCCTCGGCAATCCAGCGCGAGCGGGGATCATCTAGTGGGCCAAATCGAAGCGGGTCCATAAGTGCAATCGGGCGGGCACCCATCGAGAAAATATCTCGAAGGATTCCGCCGGCCCCTGTAGCCGCACCCTGATACGGCTCAATCGCCGATGGGTGATTATGACTCTCGATGCGAATCGCAGCGCCGATCCCATCGCCTACATCAACCACGCCAGCACCCTCACCTGGGCCCACAAGTACCCAAGGGGCCTCGGTGGGAAACCGCTTCAGGTGTATGCGAGAACTCTTGTATGAGCAGTGCTCGGACCACATCACAGAGAACATCGCCAATTCCAAGTGATTGGGTTTGCGATCCAAGATGGAACAGATGCGCTCGTATTCTTCGTCGGTCAACCCCAACTCTCGGTGGAGTGATCCCTCAAGTCCTTGCTCGGCCATATGCGGACGCTATCGCAGCGCAGATCGGTTCCGCGACTCCCGGAGGGGGTCAACTTGGGTGACTTGAAATAATTGAGCACATGATGTGGAATATATCTATGGCAAAACGTGGTCCTAAATCACTCTCACCAGAACATAAAGCCGCAATGGCTGAAGGAAGAACCGAAAGCAGGATTATCAAGGGCTACCTTGAGGCTATTCGGCGCACAAAGCCAACAGTCGGGCGGCCTAAAACTACGGATTCGGTCAACAACAGACTAGAAAAGATTAACCACAGCCTCGAGACAAAGCTGGACCCGCTCAAGCGTCTCAGTCTGCTTCAAGAGCGAATTGAGTTGGCAAAGGAACTCAAAAAGATTGAAGAGAATTCCACTGATCTCGTGGCCGAACTTGAGCCGGAGTTTATTGCAGTAGCCAAGAGCTACGGCCAGCGAAAAGGTATCTCCTACGCGGCATGGCGAGAGTTCGGAGTCCCAGCATCAGTGCTCAAGGCTGCTGGGATCACTCGGGTTTCAGCGGCTTAGTTCAGCCCGGCAGCATTCAGCAGGGACTGCATCAGAGCAACCCCATCACTCGATCCTAAAAGCTCATGACATGCTCGCTCGGGGTGAGGCATCAAGCCCACCACGTTTCGGCCATCGTTGCAGATTCCTGCGATGTCATCCACTGAACCATTCGGGTTGGAGACGTAGCGGAACAGGATGCGATCCTCGCCCTGCAACTCTGCCAAGGTCTCTGCCGAGCAGGTGTAATTACCTTCGAAATGATTGATTGGGATCGACAGAACATCGCCAGGTGTGACGGCAGAAGTCAGGACCGAGTTTGAGCTCTCTACCCTCAGGTCAGTAAACCCACAACGGAATTTGAGGCCCGCATTCTTTTGCAATGCGCCCGGTAAAAGGTGCGCCTCAGTCAAGACTTGGAACCCATTGCAGATTCCAACGACTGGTCCGCCTGACTTCGCAAAAGAGGCGACCGCTTCCATCACGGGTGAGAATCTTGCTATCGCTCCGGGGCGCAGGTAATCGCCATGGGCAAATCCTCCGGCAATTACCACTGCATCCGCGCTACCCAAGCTTGGCTCATCGTGAAACACAATCTGGGCTTGAGCGCCCAATTGCTGGACCACTTCAACTACGTCGAACTCGCAATTGGTACCGGGGAATCGAATGACTGCGACATTGGTAGGCATTGTTAGTTCGCAGCAACTTCTGCAGGATGCAGAGAAATCTCTGAGTCCTCAATAACCGGGTTGGTCAGAAAGCGGTGGCAGAGGTCGGTGACTGCAGCGTGCGCTGCAGTTTCGTCTGCGGCCTGCAAGCTAAAGCGAATGCTCTTTCCAACAGACACCCCGGCTACTCCGTCAAATCCAAGCGCCGGCAGAGCACGTTCAATCGTTGCCCCCTGAGGGTCAGCAATTCCTGCTCGCAGACGGACTTCCACTACCACGTCGAAGATCATCTGCTGATTCTCTCACACCGTAGGAATCGCTCCGGTCACGCCGGGCCAATCCTCAAACCGAAGCCCACAAATCTGCTCATAGGCCTGCTGGTAACGGTCCGCTGTGGCCTGAACAACCGCTGGGGGTAAGGCCGGAGGCGGCGGTGTCTTGTTCCATGTGAGCGTCTCGAGAAAGTCCCGAACAGGCTGTTTATCGAAACCTTGAGGAGTGGAACCAGGATGCCAGTCCTGCATCAGCCAGAACCGAGAGGAGTCGGGGGTGAGCACCTCATCGGCAACCACCAGGTTTTTGTTGCCGTTCGAATCTGCAATCAGGCCCAACTCAAACTTGGTATCGGCCAGAAAAAATCCTGCAGCCTCGGCCTTGGCAGCAGCCACGGAATACATCTGCAGACTCAGGCTCCTTGCCTGTTCTGCTAACTCGCCGCCGATCAGTTGCACTGCAGCGTCAAAGCTGATGTTCTCGTCATGGTCACCAACTGCCGCCTTGGTGGAGGGGGTAAACATTGGTTCCTCAAGTCGATCGGCTTCTGCCATCCCGGCAGGTACGGCCATGGAATGGATGGTTCCGTTCTGGCTGTATTCCTTCCATGCGGAACCCGCAACAAAGCCCCTCACGATGCATTCGATCGGCAACATCTCTGCTCGTCTACACAACATGATTCGACCCGCTAGTTCGGGAAGTTGCGCCGAAAGAGGAAGCGAATCGAGCGAGGTCGAGATCAAATGATTACCGATAATCTCGCTGAGTTCTTCAAACCAGAACGCAGACATGGCAGTCAGTACACGCCCCTTATTAGGAACTGCCTCGTTCATCACGACATCAAATGCAGAGAGTCGGTCCGAGGCCACCATTAACAACTGGCCTTGGCCGGCATCAAAAAGATCGCGTACTTTGCCGCTATGCACATGCGGCAAGCCCAACTCAGGAACCACCGACAGGCTGCTCACAGAATCTCTTCCCCCTGATACTGCGCGGCCTCTGGGTACTTGGCGGCGAGTTGCTCAACAGCGAACACAAACGCGGCAGTCTGCGGGACTGCATTTCCAACAAACTCAATAGGCGCACCCAGTGCAGCGTTCAGTGCCTCTAGGTCAAGGCCTAAGCGCGGGTCTGCAGCAAGGCGGTTGATCAGGTCGTTGCCCTCGCTACCCTGCTCGCGCATCTCGAGCGCTACTGCAACGGCGTGCTCTTTGATTGCCTCATGAGCAACTTCTCGGCCAACCCCGGCTCGCACCGATGCCATCAGCACTTTGGTGGTTGCCAAGAACGGCAGATAGCGCTGCAACTCTCGCTCGATGACTGCAGGGTAGGCACCAAACCCCCCCAATACATCGAGCAAAGTTTGAATGGCGCCGTCTGTGGCAAAGAACGCATCGGGTATCAACACGCGTCGCACAACCGAACAAGAGACATCGCCTTCGTTCCACTGCTCGCCCGCCAGCCCGGCAGCCATCGTCAAATGCCCATTCAAAATAATGCGAAACCCGTTGATGCGTTCACAGCTACGAGCGTTCATCTTGTGTGGCATAGCCGAGGAACCAACTTGGCCCGCACGGAACCCCTCGGTGACCAGTTCGTTTCCTGCCATCAACCTCAGCGTCATAGCCAAAGAGGACGGCCCAGCCACGAGTTGCACCAGAGCAGAAACCACCTCAAGATCAAGCGACCGTGGATAGATCTGACCCACGTTCGAAAGGGTGCGATCAAATCCAAGATGTGTTGAAAACGCAGCTTCAAGCTCCTGCATACGCTCGCTGTCACCGTCGAGCAGATCCAACTGATCCTGCTGCGTGCCAACCGGACCTTTTAACCCGCGCAGCGGGTAGTTCGCCAGCAGGTCTTCAACTCGCCGCACTGCGATCAGCAGTTCTTCACCTGCGTTGGCAAACCGCTTTCCCAACGTGGTTGCCTGCGCTGCAACATTATGGCTTCGACCCACGATGACTGTCTGGTCAAACTCGCTCGCAAGCGCTGCCAGACGCATCAGCGCTGCGACACTGCTCTTAAGCAACATCTGTAACCCCAGGCGAACCTGAAGCTGCTCAACGTTTTCGGTCAGATCTCGCGAGGTCATTCCCTTATGAGCGTGTTCGTAACCGGCTAGGTCGGAGAACTCTTCGAGGCGGGCCTTCACATCATGGCGAGTCACTCGCTCGCGCTCGTTCATGGAATCCAGATCAACTTGAGTGATCACCGATTCATAGGCTGCAATCGCCTCGGCGGGAATCTCAATTCCCAGATCTCTCTGCGCCTTCATCACAGCCACCCAGAGCTGTCGCTCCAAGATCACCTTGTGTTCGGCGGAGAACAACTCGGCCATGTCAGAGCTGGCATAGCGGGCAGCAAGAATGTTGGGAACGTCAGTCACGGCCATATTCTCGCCCAGGAAGACTACTCAGGCCACCTGAACGGCAGAGTTCCTCAAGCTTGTGCGGGTTTTGGTCGATAACAGTCATCGATGTCGTACTCATGTGTAAAACACCCGATGTCATCCGGTGACAACATCTGCCGAGTTTGCGGCAGCCAGAACTGCGCGGAGTGCGTGGTGTTTCCATATGGGGCATCCCGCGGTGCGGTGTGCATTGCTTGTGCCCTGGAACTTGGCGGGGTGCAGCGCCAACACAGCAACCATCCAAAGCTGTCACGCAGAACGATCCGAAAACGCATTGCCGCTCAGCAAGCAGAGCAACCAGTTGCTACCGATAGCGCAGAGGAACTCGCCCTACCAGAGGTCATCCTGTGGCTTGATGACGCTGATGAGGGTTCTGACCTGCCTGGTGGTTGGAAGCAGAGCTACCCCTGAGTCCTCACCGCTCAGCGGCGATCTTTCGCCATAGCGCCGAGGGAAGATTGGTGAACACTGCAAAGAGCGGGCCTAGTTTTCTAGGAATCCAGACCACCTCTTTGGAGCGCTTCTTGCCAAGCTCGCGTGCCGCATAAACGGCCACCTGCCTCGGGTCAGAGGCGAACGGCGCCGGCTCAAGTCCCGTGGTCATGCGAGATCTGACAAAGCCCGGGCGCAGCACCATGACGCGCACCCCGGTCCCGACTAGAGCATCCCCCAAACCACGGGCAAACGAGTCAAGTCCTGCTTTGGTAGAGCCATAGACAAAATTAGATTTTCTTGGTCGCGCCGCAGCTACCGATGACAGCACCAGCAGTGTCGCTACTTGCGTGCGATCAGTCGTGTTCTGCTCGACTAGGAACTCTGCCGCAGCAGACAGGGCACTTGCAGGCCCGGCAAAGTTTGTCTGCACCATGAGTTCGATTGCTTCGGGGCCCATGCCGCGACCAGCGTGATGCCCTAGCATTCCTACTGCACAGACCACCAGGTCAATCCGCCCCAGAATCTTTCCCGCATCAGCAACCATCTGTGCGCTGCCACTGGCATCGGTTGCATCCCAGGTGCTGACAGCTAGGTCCAGTCCGGGTAGCAGCGAGTCCAGTAGCGGCTCAATCTCTTGAGGGCTCCGCACGGCAAGAACGGCACGCTTCAGGCCCTGCGGTTTGAGTTCGAGAAGTATCGCTTGGGCTATCTCACTGCTGCCACCAAGCACCAGAGCGGTCTCTATCATTCGCTAACTGGGCGCTGTTGCAACTCAGCATCCTGCATGATCGCAAGCTGCTCAAGTGCCTCTTGATCCTGGCTCAAGAGTTCAGCTAGGCGATCATCGCTCAGGGCCAGAATCCTCAGGGCAAACAATCCAGCATTGCGAGCACCACCAATAGCCATGGTCGCCACTGGTACGCCACTTGGCATCTGCACGATGGAATGCAAGGAGTCCACACCACCGAGGTGTTTGGTGGGAACCGGCACGCCAATCACAGGCAGCGTGGTGAGCGAGGCAACCATCCCGGGCAGGTGCGCTGCGCCACCGGCGCCTGCGATGATCACCCGCAAGCCCCGGGCCTTTGCACTGCTCGCATACTCCACCATCAGCTTGGGGCTTCTATGGGCGGAAATCACGCGGACCTCGTGACCCACACCAAACTCGCGCAGCACTTGTGCTGCAGCTTCCATAATCCCCGAGTCCGAGGAACTCCCCATGATGATTCCGACTTGCTGCTCGCTAGTAGTCATGTAGTGATCCTTCCTGCAGACAATGCTGCCGCAGCTAGTGCCGCAGATGTTCGACACTGCTCAAGACTCTCACCTGTCACGGTCACATGGCCGATCTTTCTTGCAGGTCGAGAAGCCTTGCCATAGAGATGGAGATGCGCTTCGGGCACTGCGCTCAGCGCTGCCGCTTGATGATCCCGCGGATCGCCAGATGCAGCCCCCACCACATTGACCATGACAGCTGCAGGCTGCAGCGAGTGGGTTGGCCCGAGCGGCCAATCCAGAATCGCTCGCAGGTGCTGCGAGAACTGCGAGGTGGCGGAAGCCTCAATCGTGACGTGGCCCGAGTTATGCACCCG
>CANJEC010000046.1 GCA_947473395.1 Actinomycetota bacterium
TGGAATCAGAACTTCATGGAGTTGCCAGAACAGCAGCGGCACCGAGATCAGCCCAGCAATCAACGTGACCCGAATGGGTGGCCGGTAGATCCCAATCAAAAGAGCCAGAGGTGGGATCATCGCCGAGACATGTGGTCGCCATAGGGGGCTCACTACTGCAATGAGCCACAGGGCCGAACTGATACTCCAAGCTGCCATCAGCAGTCCCGCTGAGGGGGTGCTGCTCGGTGATGGATCTGCACCCTGCGGGTCTTGCTGCTGCGGCGATGGGCGGAATCTGGCCCACAACCCTGCACCGAGAGTGACACAAGCGAATAGCAGCAGCACTAGGTCGCGATCCCACAAGGTAGAGAACAGTTTGGCTGCGTTCGCTGGAATGTCTCTATTTGTAGAGGCTGCGGTGCGGTACACAAACGACTGGTCCCAAACCTCTGCAAAACCAAAAGGTGCGCTGATCAGAGCGAACAGCGCAGCAGCGCTAAGAACCACCACGCAACCTTGCAGCAGCGCTGTTCTTGCTAAGCGATGCTGCCGAGCGGCTGCGAGTAGCGGTGTGAGTAACACGAGTGCCACAACTACCAAGATGGGTGCTTCCATTGCTTTGGTAGAGAGCGTTGCGCCAACAGCGAGCCCCAGAAAAACTGCGTTGATATACGAGGGTCGGTCGCGCTGACGAAGAGACAGAAAGACAGCGAGAACGGCAAAAGCCAACGCCGGGCCATCGGCAGCGAGTGGTCCAGTTACCCAGATCAAGCTTCCCGAGGTGGCAGCAAGAACTCCAGCAAGAACAGCGCCAAGCCGATCCGCCATCTGCAGCGCAGTCCAGTAAATCCCCACAACGATGGCAATTCCCGACAGCACAGCGAGAACTCGCGGCGAGTTCAGCTTGTGCAAACCAACAAGGTCACCAAGGGCAACCAGAGGCAAGAACAAGGGCCCTTGGCTCGAAAACACATCTCGAAAGGGCAAGCCCCCTTCTCGCATTGCCAGCGCAGAACTGGCAAATACCCCGTCATCAAAGGTCAGATGACGCTCAGAGAAGAATGCTGGCAGGCGCAGTACCAGAGCAAGAACTCCGAGCAGCGCAGAATCAACTAAGCGGGGGACGCGCCGTCTATTGCTAGAGGAATCAGACATTCGTCACCAAGTGCAGGGCCGTTCAGGCAGGGAATCGTAGGTTAGTGATGATTCAGGGTGTATTCAGTGACGCAGTTGCCGCGCTACAGTTGGCTGTTCCGACGTACAGGAGAAGCTGTGACAAAGCACATCTTCGTCACCGGTGGGGTGGCTTCAAGTCTAGGTAAGGGGCTCACCGCTTCTTCGCTCGGTCGACTCCTGAAGGCTCGCGGTCTTCGGGTGACCATGCAGAAGCTCGACCCGTACATCAATGTCGACCCGGGTACGATGAATCCCTTCGAACACGGCGAAGTTTTTGTGACTGAGGACGGCGGTGAAACCGACCTTGACCTTGGGCATTACGAGCGCTTCATTGATGAGCAACTCACCCGTGACTCCAATGCCACGACGGGTTCCATTTATTCGGCAGTACTTGCTGCGGAGCGAAGAGGCGAGTACCTCGGTAAGACGGTTCAGGTCATTCCGCATATCACTGACGAAATCAAGCGGCGCATTTCTCGACTTGGTATTGATGGAACTGATGTAGTGATTACCGAGATTGGCGGAACAGTTGGGGATATTGAAATCCTTCCCTTCCTCGAGGCCATCCGACAGTTTCGACTTGACGTTGGCCGCGACAGCGTCTGTTACGTGCATGTGACTTTGGTTCCCTTTATTGGTCCATCCGGTGAGCAAAAGACAAAGCCCACCCAGCACTCGGTGACAGAACTCCGCAGCCGCGGAATCCAGCCGGATGCGATTGTGTGTCGGTCCGATGAGGCCATCTCATCTGAATTGAAGCGCAAGATTTCTGGCCTCTGTGACGTCGAGGTCGACTCGGTCATTAACTGTGCAGACGCAAACAGCTTGTACGACATTCCCCTGGTGATTCACGATGAGGGTTTGGATGCTGTGGTGTGCAAAATTCTGCACCTTCCAGATACCCCGCCTGATCTCACCGAATGGAAAGCGCTGGTTGCCCGTGTCGCCGCAGCTACTTTTCCAGTTCGGGTTGGAATTATCGGCAAGTACGTCAGCCTTCCCGATGCCTATCTCTCTGTAGTTGAATCCCTCAAGCATGCTGGTTTCGCGCACGGAGTTGATGTCGAGATCGAATGGATTCAAGCCGAAGAGGTAGAGGGCCTGCTGACTGCTGGTCGCCTGAGCGGGTTGGACGGCATTGTGATTCCCGGCGGCTTTGGCGAGCGTGGCATCGAAGGCAAGATTGCGGCCGCTGGTTTTGCACGTGAACAACAAATCCCCTGCCTTGGTCTTTGCTTGGGGATGCAGGTCATGACGGTTGAGTTTGCTCGCAATGTGTTGGGCTTGGCCGGGGCGAATTCAACCGAGTTTGACCCCGCGACCCCGCATCCTGTCATCGACCTGATGGACTCCCAGCGAGAGATAACCAACAAGGGAGGCACCATGCGACTAGGTGCCTATGTTGCTCAACTCGAGCCAGGATCGCAGGTGGCTCGGGCCTATGGCAGCACGGTGGTCTCGGAGCGCCATCGCCACCGCTATGAGTTCAACCCTGCGTATCGCCGCAGGTTTGAAGGCAGCGACTTCAAGTTCTCTGGAACATCTCCAGATGGTCGCCTTGTTGAGTTCATCGAACTTGAAAATCATCCGTTCTGGGTGGCGACTCAGGCCCACCCCGAGTTCAAGAGTCGGCCTACAAATCCTGCGCCGCTCTTTAGAGAGCTGATTGGCGCTGCGGCGGAGCGCGCACGTGGCCGCAATCCGCAGTTGCTCGAGGTGAATCTTGATCTTGCAGCGGACTCGGCTGTTCTGAGAGACGCGTGAGCGGATTTAGCCATCTAGGCGACACAGTCCTGCACACCGGTTACGTGATTTCCCTCAGCCGGTCGCAGTTCCAAGCGCCCGATGGCACGCTGTTTGAGCGCGATGTTGTTCGCCACCCCGGTGCCGTTTCGGTTGTGCCGCTCCTTGAGTCCGGCGAGGTTGTTCTGGTGCGTCAGTACCGTGCTGCTATTGACCAGATGGTGCTCGAGATTCCCGCAGGCAAGCGCGATGTGCCCGGAGAGCCAACCGAGGTGACTGCCCAGCGAGAACTCATTGAAGAGGTCGGGTTTGCCGCCGGCAGGCTCGACTTGCTGTCGCGGTTTCACAACTCCATTGGATTCAGCGACGAAGAGAGCTTTGTCTACCTCGGCCGCGATCTGACTGAGCGGCAAATGGATCGCCAAGGGATCGAAGAGACCTTTATGGACGTGGTTCTGGTGCCACTCGAACAAACACCGGCGATGATTGGCTCGGGTGAGATCACGGATGCCAAGACAGTCATCGGTCTGAGTTTGGCTATCGCTCTGCTGCGCGGGGCGTGAACCAATGCTGCCTGCTGCAGCCGACAGTGCTCAACAGCCAGAAGAAGCAACCCAGGCCGCCCTGCCCATTGACGCAGAAGAGTTCCTGATTCACCTGCAGGTTGAAAAGGGCAGGTCTCCGCTCACGATTAGCGCCTACCGCAGAGACCTGTTGCGCTACACCGGTTTCTTGGCGGATCGTGGATGCGCCATGTCTTCAGCCACCCCCGCTGATGTTGTTGCATATGCGGGATCGTTGCGTCAGGCGGGACTTGCGGCTTCCTCAGTGACGAGGATGTTGGCATCTGTTCGATCTTCGCATCGATGGCTAGCCGCTGAGGGAATCTACCCGGGCGACCCCGCTCTGACAGTTGAGTCACCTCGCCTCCCAGAGCCCCTTCCAAAGGCTCTGTCAGAGGAGCAGGTCATGTTGCTGCTCGACTCGGTGGAGCAGGCCGTGGTGACTGCACAGGGCGACCCGTTCGCTCTGCGTGATCGAGCTTTGCTTGAGGTGCTCTACGGAACAGGAACTCGCGTGTCCGAGGTGTGCGGCATTGGGTTCGGCGACATTGACTTAGAGGGCGCTCTGCTTCGGGTTATGGGTAAGCGCTCCAAAGAACGAATCGTTCCCTTGGGTCGGCACGCAGTCAGAACGGTGGCTGCATGGTTAGATGACGGCAGGCCGCAGCTAGAACCTCGACTCTGGCGAACTCGTGATGATGCTGACGCGGTGTTCCTCGGATCGAAGGGGTCGCGCCTGACTCGGCAAGGCGTCTATTTGGTGCTGCAGAAACGCGCTCTGGTAGCGGGATTGTCAACAACTCTGATTAGTCCGCATGTGTTGCGCCATTCTTGCGCGACGCATCTGCTCGACAACGGTGCCGATATTCGAACAGTTCAAGAGATGCTGGGGCACGCCTCGGTGAGCACGACACAGATCTATACCAAGGTTGCGACGGAACGCCTCTGGCAGGCCTACCGTGATGCTCACCCCCGAGCCCTTGCTCGACCATCGGGTGCAAACTCGTGAGTCTGAGACCTGTGCACCGCGCAGAGCGGTTTGTTCGATCTGTATTTTCTGTAGCACCTTCCCCCGAGCAGGTCCTGTGGGCCTCGAGTTTTTTGACCGCACCTGAACAGCGACTCTTTCTGCGAATGTCCTCGGTAGATCAGTCGCACTCGATTGGGGTTGCTCGTGCAGTTGCGGCACACCTTGATCAGGTTGGTCTAGATGAGTCTGATCCCGAGGCCGTGTGGCTGATGGCAGCCGCGCTGTTGCACGATGTCGGAAAGTCAGTCAGCGGTCTTGGCACCTACGGCCGAGTAGTGGCCACCGTGTCCGAGGCTTTGGGAGGCTCGGATATGGGTGCTCATTGGGCAGAGCGCAGCGGGATGACCCGAAAGGTTGGTCTCTACATGCAGTACCCACAGCTGGGAGCAGATCTTCTGGCCTTGGCCGAATCTGACGACCGAGTGGTTGCCTGGGCGCTTGAACACCACCTTCCACAGGAACAGTGGACCCTTGACGAGAACTGCGCCCTGTTGCTTCAGCAGGCAGACGATGGCCGTCTAGATAAGGCCTAGCGGCGGGGGAGGAGGCCGATGTTGTTCTTGGCCCGCTCGACTACAGCGCTTGCAATCGATCCTGCTTTTTCTGAGCCCAGAGCCAACAGAGCCAGCGTGGCGCTCGGGTCGGCTTGAAGTTCCGCCATCCGGGTCTGAATCGGTCGGAGCAGTTCCACCACAGCTTCAGCTGTGTCTTTTTTGAGGGGGCCGTATTGCGTGTACTCGGCGGCAGTTTCTTCGGGGGTACGTTGAGTCAGCGCGCTCAGGATAGAGAGCAGATTTGATACTCCTGGCTTCTGTGCCACATCAAATCTGACCTCGCCCTCTGAGTCGGTTACTGCACGTGAGAACTTCTTTGCAATAGCCCCAAGGTCATCGCCCAGATAGACCGTGCCAGCACCACCATCAGAGGATTTAGACATCTTGTTGGTCGGGTTTTGTAAGTCCATGACTCGAGCACCAATGCGCGGAATTGAAGCTTGCGGAATGACAAAGGTTTCGCCGTACCGTTTGTTGAAACGCTCTGCCACATCTCGTGTCAGCTCTATGTGCTGGCGCTGGTCTTCACCCACTGGAACCTTGTCAGTGTCGTACAACAAAATATCAGCCGCTTGCAGAGCGGGGTAGGTGAACAGGCCTGCTGAGATGAACTCTTGCTGTTCGGACTTGTCCTTAAATTGCGTCATGCGGCGCAGCTCGCCCATGGAGGTGACGCATTGGATGATCCAGCCCAGTTCTGTGTGTTCGGGAACGTGGCTTTGGACAAAAAGTGTGCACTGTTCGGGGTCGAGGCCACATGCCAGCAAGCCTTGAGCCAGCTCCAGTGTCCGTTCCCCAATCTCGCCGGGTCGTTTTGGGACCGTAAGGGCATGCATGTCAACGATGCAGTACAAGCTGTCCGCTTGCCCCTGATCTTGCACCCAGTTCAGAACCGCTCCCAGCAGATTGCCAAGATGGAGATCGCCAGTAGGTTGGATACCAGATAAGACACGGGGCATGGCCGGTGATGCTACCGATTGGGCGGTACCAGCGGGTAAAGGGATGCAAATGACATCCGTGTGATATGGATTCCAAATCGCGGCTAAGATGATTATGTGGCATACGCAGTGCAAACCCCAGTGTTCGAAGGCCCCTTTGATCTGTTGTTGCACCTGATTCTTCGTGAACAGGTAGATCTGTACGAGATCGACCTTTCGGTAATCGTGGATGCCTATATCTCTGAACTCGCACGCATGGAGCATCTCGATCTAGAGGTAGCTACCGAGTTTCTACTCATTGCCGCGACTCTGATCGAACTCAAAACAAAGAGACTGCTACCAGGAGACGAGGACGTAGACCTCGACGATGATCTCTCCTTGTGGGAAGAGCGGGACATGCTGCTCTCTCGGCTCCTAGCCTGCAAGACCTTCAAAGACGCTGCCATCATTCTTGAAGCAAGACATACTGCTGCAGCTAAGTGCATCGCACGCTGTGTCGGCCCCGATGAGCGTTACTTTGATCTTGCGCCTGACCTGCTTGAAGGGGTTACTGCAACTCGGATTCGAGATGCCTTTGTGCGGGCGATGCAGCCTAAGGCTCAAGTGCGAATTGACCTCTTCCACGTTGCTCCAATCCGGGCAAGTGTGGTCGATGCCGTTGCTGATTTGTGTGTTGAGTTGCCTAGCCGAGGCCGAGTCTCGTTCAGGGAACTGACCGCATCCTTTGGTGAGCGACTAGAAGTCGTGGTGCATTTCTTGGCTGTGCTCGAACTGTTTAAGCAGGGTCTGGTTGAACTCTCTCAGCCCGAAGCATTCGGAGACATCGTCATCTGCTGGCAAGGTGGGGCGTTGTCCGAGTCGGAGGCACTCGAACTGGTCGATGCCTACGAGGGTTAAGTAGGGCGGCGAGGATCACATGCAAGACGAATCACGCAGAGCCCTTGAGGCCATCATCATGGTGGCTGATCATCCAGCCGACCCCGTCGTATTGGCGCAACTCGTAGAGCTGTCTCCGGCTGCTGTAGAAGAGATCCTCGTGCAGGTTGCCGAGTCCTATGAGCAAGAAAACCGAGGCTTCCGTTTAGTCAAGGTTGCCGGTGGCTGGCGGTATCAGAGCCACGAGGACTGCTCGGCCTATGTTGAGCAGTTTGTGCTTACTGGCCAAACTGCACGACTCTCGGCTGCGGCACTCGAGACGCTGGCCATTGTGGCTTACAAGCAGCCGACCTCACGTGCACAAGTCGCTGCGATTCGCGGTGTGAATGTGGACGGTGTGATGCGGACCTTGCAGCAGCGGGGCTACATCGATGAGACCGGCAGGGACGTGGGCCCGGGTCAGGCTTCTCTCTTCGGCACCACGGCACTGTTCTTGGAGCGACTTGGATTGAACTCCCTAGATGAGTTGCCATCCTTGGGCGACTTGATCCCAGGTGCAGATGTGGTTGAACTCCTCGAGCAAAGCCTGATTGGCCTACCTGAGATTGCTCCCGAACTCGATGAGCCAGAGCCAGAGCGACAGGCAGAGCCCGAGCCAGAGCGACAGGCAGAGGCAGAGACAGAGCCAGAGCCAGCCGAGCAGGCCGGACTCAACCAGGTTGAGCCGACACAGCCAGTTGACTTCGAGACTGACTGAGTTTTTTGGGAACCGACGCGACAGGAGAGCGCCTACAGAAGGTGCTAGCAAGAGCAGGTTTCGGTAGCCGGCGGGTCTGTGAGGATCTCATTGCCGACGGCAGAGTCACGGTGAACGGTGAAGAGATTGTGCTCGGTGCGCGAGTTGAAGTTGACCGAGATGTTGTGCAAGTCGACGGAGTCCCGATCGGCATTCAACCTGACTCGGTGTATTACCTCTTTAACAAACCTGCAGGAGTGGTCACCACCGCAGACGACCCGCAGGGCAGAACCACTGCTTTGTCCTTTGTCCCTTCAGAACCACGAGTGCATTCGGTGGGCAGACTGGACCTAGAGACCGAGGGACTGTTGCTTCTGACCAACGACGGGCAACTGACCCATCGTTTGACTCACCCGAGTTTTGGTGTTGAAAAGGAATACCTAGCCGAGGTGGAGGGCGACCCTGGTCGGGGAGCCCTGCGCACGCTCCGAGAGGGAGTCGAACTCGAGGATGGGGTGACTGCCCCAGCCAAGGTGTCAGCTCAGGCCCCGGGATTGGTGCGCATCGTGATTCACGAGGGCCGTAACCGGCAAGTACGTCGGATGTGCGAAGCAGTTGGCCACCCGGTGACCCGACTCATTCGCACGCGAATCGGAAGCCTGCGCGATACGCAACTTGGGCCGGGTAGCTGGCGTGAACTCACCCAAGACGAATTGCGTGAGCTTGAGCGGTCGGTTCAGCTTCTCGATGAAACCACAGCCGAGGCTTCAAGTTCTGATGCGACTGCCGAGGACAGCTAACCTCTGGTTGATGTCGACACAGGTTCTCGCACTTCGAGGAGCAATCACGCTGGAACGTGATGACCGTGACCATCTTCTGGAGCGAGTCGAGCGGCTCCTGACCGAGATGATTGAACGCAACTCACTCTCTTCGGACGACCTAATCTCGATTCTCTTTACAGCTACTCCCGATATTCACTCTGTGTTTCCAGCTGTCGCTGCGCGACAGATGGGCCTTGGCGATGTACCACTGATCTGCGCGCAGGAACTCACCATTGCTGATTCGATGCCCCTTTGCGTTCGCGTGTTGATGCACACAAATACTGAGTTGACCCGAAGTGAATTGCGTCATGTCTACCTAGAAGAGGCTCGCACCCTTCGAGATGATCTCCCCGGATGACGGCGCAGAGCGAAAAGCGTCGCGCCGCAGTTGTCGGAACCGGATTGATTGGCGGGTCTGTGGCGCTGGCCCTTCAGTCGGCAGGGTGGCATGTCACCGGATCAGATATTGACCCTGCGCGTGCCGAACGGGCACTCCACCTCGGGGTCATCAACTCGGTGGGCCTTGACCCAGATGCCGAGATTACGTTTCTAGCGGTCCCCGTCAGCAGCGTGGCAGGCGCGGCTCGCGAGGCGCTTCGTTCTGGCGGTGTGGTCACAGATGTTGGCAGCGTGAAGGCCCCGCTAGTTGCAGCAGTCCAAGACGCAAAATTTGTGGGTGGTCACCCGATGGCTGGCTCTGAAGCCATCGGAGTGGACGGCGCACGCGGCGACCTCTTTGATGCAACGACTTGGGTCTTGACCCCGACTGCAGCCACGGACCCAGCCGCTCAGGCCCTGGTTCATTCGGTGGTTCGCTCCTTTGGAGCCGAGGTGCTGACCCTAGATGCTGCACAGCATGATCAACTTGTAGCCACGGTGTCGCATGTTCCGCATCTGACAGCGGCCACGCTGATGGACCTTGCAGCAACGCGTGCAGAGGAGCATTCGGCAGTACTACGACTTGCTGCAGGCGGGTTTCGAGACATGACTCGCATTGCCGCGGGTGACCCGGGCATGTGGCTAGATATTTGTACCGATAACCGCGATGCGATTCTGGGAGTACTCGATGACCTCTTGGACTCACTCGGCGAGATGAGGGGAATTGTTGCCACAGGGGATTCCGTGGCACTAGAGCAACGACTCCGCTTGGCACAACAGGCTCGACGCTCCCTGCCGACCGGAGCTCCAGCTGCCGAACAGTTGGCCGAGATTCGAGTGTCCATTGTTGACCAACCCGGAGAGCTTGCATCTGTCACTGCTTTGGCAACCGAGCTGGGAGTCAACGTCTATGACGTCGAGGTTGCTCATACCGCAGGTGACCGTCGCGGCCGCTTGATTTTGGTTGTCGACGCAGATCGTGCGGCCTCGCTTGCTGACGCCCTCCGCTCGCAGTCCAGAGTGGTATCGGTACATGAACTCGGTTGAGGTGCAACCGCTCTCGCATCCCTTCGATGTTGTGGTTCGGCCACCTGGTTCAAAGAGCATCACCAATAGGGCTTTAATCTGTGCTGCGTTGGCCCGTGGAACCTCGACTCTCGAGGGGGCACTTTTTGCCGAAGATACCGAGGCCATGGTCCGTTGCCTCAGTGCACTCGGAGCGCGCATTCAAGCTGAGGAGTCAGCGCAACGCCTGACTGTTCACGGCACGCGCGGGGTACCGCAAGTGGATGGGGCAGTTCTCGATGCTGGGTTGTCAGGGACAACCTCGCGGTTCATTGCTCCAGTTGCAGCGTTGGGTCAATCCACGGTCGTGCTCGATGGGGCCGCCCCGTTACGCCTGCGGCCAATGGGCGAGATGTTTGATGCCCTCAGGGCTTTGGGCTGCGTGCTTGTCCCTCTTGGCGAGCCTGGGTTTCTGCCCGTGCAGATTGAGGCTCGGGGTTTGGCGGGTGGCCCGATGGAGTTACGGGGGGATGTCAGCAGTCAGTTCCTGTCGGGACTGTTGCTAGCCGCTCCAGAGATGGATGCTGGCCTGCAGGTCGAGATGGTGTCCGACTTAGTCTCGAAGCCGTATGTGGAGATGACACTCAAGGTGATGCAAGCCTTTGGTGCGCATACCACGCAGGAGGACTTCCGCAGGCTGTCCGTGGAACCTACGGGGTACCGAGCGGTGAACGAGTTCGTAATCGAACCAGATGCATCCGCTGCTTCGTACTTCTTTGCAGCTGCTGCGCTGCTTGGTGGCAGTGTCACCATTCAGGGCCTTGGTACCGACTCTTTGCAAGGCGATCTGCGCTTTGTTGATGTGCTCGAGCGAATGGGCGCACAGGTCACGAGAACTGCGACCTCAACGCAAGTAGTTGGCATGGGCCAGCTGCATGGGATTGAAGTGGACATGGCCGAGATATCTGATACGGCGCAAACCCTCGCGGCTATTGCCCCCTTTGCTGACTCGCCGACTCGGGTGACTGGTATCGGGTTTATTCGGGCCAAAGAGACTGATCGAATAGCTGCTGTAGTGACGGAGCTCCAACGCCTTGGGATCTCTGCAGTTGAAGAACCAGATGGTTTCTTGATTCACCCCGGTGTTCCCAAGCCTGGGGTAGTGAAGACCTATCAGGACCACCGCATGGCGATGAGCTTTGCCCTAGTTGGCTTGCGCTCTGCAGGCATTCAGATTGCTGACCCGGCATGTGTCGCAAAGACGTATCCCAACTTTTGGAATGATCTTGAGACTCTTCGTGGATCGGATGGCAAATGATCCCGGTAGAGTCACTGAAAATCGGAGGATCAA